>NZ_JAAHBQ010000074.1 GCF_020144665.1 Oscillatoria salina IIICB1
AAGCAGAGATGGTTTATCAGATTGCTTGTGCTTATGGTTTGGATTTAGACGATCCTGCCAGAAAAGGTGAGGTGGCGGCAATTTTTAGCTTGGCTTTTGGTGGGGGACAAGCGGTAAAAGTTGGCGGTAGTTATGCTGCGCGGGCTGGTTTTCTAGGGATTTTGCGGAATATTCCTTTTGCTGGGGCGGCGATTGGCAGTAGTACGAATGCGGCGATGACTTATGCTTTGGGATATGCGGCTTGTCGTTTCTATGAGTCGCAAATTAATCCTTTGACTTCTGAGGAGACTTTGGCGGCTTCGGAAGCTGAGAGTGAGGTGTATTTGCAGGAGGCGATCGCGCAAGAGGTCGTTATGGATACTATTTTAGTTCACTTGCTCTTGGCGGCTAATCCTGAGCAAAGTTTAGCGGATTTGTTGCCAGATTTGGAAAAACTCAATCTTGCTCCCGCTTCGGTGGAATATCTGGCGAGTTTAGAGCAACTTCCGCCTTTAGAAACCCTACTGGATCGAATTAACGAAGATTTTGCGGCTCCTTTACTGGTTAAATGTAATCAAGTTGCGTTGAGCGATCGCCAAATTACTCCGGCTGAGGCTGAAGCGATCGCGAAAATTACTGACAAGTTTGATTTCGAGATCGCTCCTCTCCCAGCAGAAGTCAGTTAGCAGCGATCGCTTTACCAGTTTTCTATTACGCGATCGGATTGGCGAGCGGGCGATCGCTGGCAACTATAGCAGTAAACAGTAAACAGTGAACAGTAAACAGTGATGAGAGCCTATGCTAGCAAGGTTTTCCGAAAATGAGGATGTCCTAACTAATTCGTTCTCTGCTATAACTCGTATAAATACTCAAATAAAAGCTTAATTCCTGTAGGTGAGTTTTGGCTAGCTCCAAATCACCTACTTTTTTTAGCAAAATTATCCTGAATTGCTGGCTTTTCTTCCGTAATTTTTCCTAAGTATTATTCTCGTTTTTCCCTTTTTTAAAGGTAATTTATCCTGGTTTTCTCAGGAAAACAGTTAATTTTAAAGACTTGGTGAAGAGGATCAAAAAATCCTGACATCTGCCTCTTGAAACAGAGTAAAAATATAAATATAACTACCAATAAAAGTCTTATGGAAAAACTATTCTCACTGCGTTTAACTACTGCGGTTACGGCAACTGTTTTAGTTCTTTTGGTAAAAGTTCCCTCAGCCAATCAGAGTGTTAATTTAAGTAAAAATTTGCATCAGGAGATAAAAATTATGGTAGCAAGTAACCTGAGTGATTGGAAATTATTCGAGTTTCAGCCAAAGAAGCGCGGAAACTAAACATTTAATTGGTGCATCTACATGAAATTAATAAAAATATTTTTCTCTTCAAGGGCTGGGTATCATACTCAGCCCTTGTTGTTCTATAAATAAATAACTAATAGCGAGTAAGCTAAGATCCTACCACTACCAGATTAAATCGCTTATAGTTAAAATAGAGCTACCAGATAAGTTCTTATGAATAAGCAAAAAATACTTCTAGAGCCAATTTTACCAGCTACTAAACAAGAGATTCAGCAATTAATTCTTGGACTTTTAACACCTGAAGAAGGTGTAAGCTTAAAAATAGGTAACGAAAAAGTTTATCTTCCCCCGTCACTATGCGAACTATTGATTCAAGCTGCTGAGATTATGGCAGACGGAAAAGCGGTATCATTATTGCCAGTAAGTCAGACATTAAGCATAGAAGAAGCTGCTAATTTTCTGAATGTATCAAAATCATTTTTAGATAAATTGCTTGAAGAGGGAAAAATTCCCTACAGTAAGATGGGGGTAAAAAAGCAAATTAATTTGTCAGATTTAATGGCATATAAAAAGCAACGAGATGCCCAACGTCGGGAACTGATGATTGAATTAGCTCAATTTAGCCAAGAAGAGGAACTGCATGAGAAAAATATCAATAGTTGAAATTCTCGATTGTTCTCCTTTGGTATTCAACATCAGGGAAACACTTCACCTAGATTTACAAGATTTCTTCAGAGATGCTGGTTGAAATAATTTTAGTAAAGAATAAAATCAATGATTTTAGCATCTAGAAAGCTAGTTCCCAATCCTGTAGTTTTGGATTCTTGTGTTATATTTCCACTATATTTACGTGATACTTTGTTTCGTGCTGCGGAAGTAGGTTTGTATCAGGCTATGTGGTCAGAAGAAATTCTTGACGGTGCAACTCGTAATCTTGTTAATCAGGGAAGAATGACAATTGAGAAAGCGGCGCGTTTCAAGGCGGTACTCAAGGAAGCTTTCCCAGAGGCGATCGCTGAAGTACCAGATGATTTAATTGTACAGATGACTAACGATCCTCGCGACCGCCATGTGGTTGCTACGGCGGTGGTGACAGATGCTAAAATTATTGTTACTTTTAATTTAAAAGACTTTCCGGTGGATGCTCTTGCACCTTGGGGAATTCAAGCTTTGCATCCTGATGTTTTTCTCAACCGTCTTTATGAAGACGCACCGGAAATCGTCGCTGATTTGATTCAACAGCAAGCTGAAGATTTGCAAAATCCACCGCTAACTATCGAGGATTTACTTACTAGGTTGAAGCTACAAGTACCAGTTTTTGCTGACAAAATGAAATGTTATTTTCAAGATTTTAACTAAAAAATAATTTATTAACTTAATTGTTGTCCGATTTCTTGACGCAAACGATAGAGAATTGTATTCGGTTCGACTTGAGAAAGAATCTCTTGAATAACAGTAGAAGGTCCCATTGGTCCCCAAGTACAACCTCTTTCTAAATATTCTTGAGCGACTTTACCGACAACATAAGCACCATAACCAGAAATACCACCTTGAGCGATCGCAGTGCTAGCGTAAGTGGCGATCGCTTCGGGACTACCTAAACTACTTACCGCAGCCGCACCAGTTTTGCCAATTCCTAAGAGAAAGCTAGTACCGATTTCACTGATTAAGGTACTACCCGCACTCCAAATAATCTTTTTCCACAGTTTACCTGCTTCGTAGCTGGTAATCGGTAAACCATACAATCGGGCTAAAGAGCGAATTAAGAATAAATCTGCGACAGTTCCTCCGAGAATATCGAAAATAGCGATCGGATTTGCCGCAACAGCTACGGCTTTATACTTGGTATACTTCCAAATCAGCTTTTCCGCTTCTTCTTGGCGCATTTCCAAGGTTTTGCGGGCAATATTCGCCTCAGCCTCCTTAGCTAAAAATAACGCATTCAGAGCGAGTAGCGATCGCCCTTCTCGATTTAATACTTTTAATATTTTTGCTCTTAAATCGTCGATTTGCGGTGGCGGACTTTCCCACTCTTCGCCAACAGTACCATCTTGCCATTCTACCCGCACCCGTCGCTGTGGCGGTTCGGCGGAAACCATGACAATTTCTTCCGGGGATAAAACCTCATCCAGTCGTTTCTCCGCTTCCCTACCAGTCCCCAACAATCTTAACTGTTGATAAATCTCCTCGCGGTCTTTATCTGGATACAGGTCAACTTTATTAAACACCAACAGCAACGGTTTCTGACTTTGACGCAATTCACACAAAGCCTCATATTCCGTCCGAGTAATGTCCCCAGCGACAATAAATAAGATTAAATCAGCTTGACGGGCGACTTCCCTTGCCATTCTCGCCCTTTCTTCCCCATGCACTTCATCTAAGCCAGGAGTATCGATTAATTCTACCAATACTTTACCTCCAGGCGGTTGCCAGCGCACCGACTTGGGCCACTTCGTCACGCCGTGTAAAGGTCCGGTTTGCAGCAATTTTTGTCCTAATAAAGCGTTGAGAACCGAAGATTTCCCGCGACTAACTAAACCAAAAGCGGCGATAAAAATCGTTTTATCATCTAACTTATCCGCAGCCGCTTTCAAAGCTTGTAAATCACTGCGGACTGCGGCTTGTAGTTCCACGTCTGGGGGATAATTCCAGTGACGACGAAAGCTTGTATACCAGGATAGCGCCTGCTGGATACTCGCACGCGCTAAGTTAAAGTGAGTTTCTTGGGGTGTTGATTGGCTCAAGGTTAGCTCAAAATCGACAGTCTACACCTATAATCGCAAATTTGCGCGTCTTTCGTGGGTGGAATTCCCTACCGTTGTTTTCTGGTTAGGAAATCTTGCTTTCAGTTTGGCTAATTTTTGCTCGAAATTCTAAGATTGCGTCTAAAGGATCGTTTTTGACCACATATTCTGCTAATAACGCCAAATCTAGATTAGGTAATAACTCGCTTTGGGAGGTTTGTTCGTATTCTTCGCCTCGCAGACAATAAATTGTCAAGAGATTATTTTGCCAAAACCAAACTTCTCTAATTCCTATGAATTTCTCTGAATTACTAACTTTTTGAGTTCAATGCGGTTTGTAAAAGTTTGTTTCACCTCAGCCCGCGTAGGCGGGCTTTTTTCTTGTAGCCCCACCCTTCGAGAGTGAGGGCTAATCTTCTATTGAAGTCATCTAATTTCTTCTTTATTTGACTTTCTTTTTGACTGCAAAAATTTTTCCTGGTTATAAAGTGCAAGGTTATTCCAAAACAAGTCTTCGACAAAAAAGATAATCAAACAATAGTCTGGTATCTGAGGATATTCTAACCACGCAACTTGGATAATGCCGTCAAAGGACTTTTGCACTTGTTTGAGTTGCTTTTCGATTTCTTGAAGTCCTTGACATAAAAGAGAAATTTCTACCCATTTACCTGCTTCCGTTGAGAATAACTTTTCTAGAAAAGGAAGATTACACTCAAATTCTACTAAATCTGCTGTTAAACAAGAAAGTTCGTCTTCAATATCTAAATTTTCTTGGGGTTTATCCGAGTAAATAAAATTTGTTTTCATCTAAATAAATCCTGAAATATTTCAAATTCTTCTTCTGTTACTATACGTCTTTCACCTCGTCTAAGCTTAATTTGATGTGCTTTTTGAGTACGGTTAATTGTTGTGACTAATTCTCCATCTGGTTCAAAAATGTGTTCTCGCCCTTTTTTACTGCGAAGTACATATCTGCCATCTGATTGCAAAAAAATATCACTTTGTTTGGCGATTTGAGCATCGTTAAATGTAGGAATAACTCGTCTTCCTTCGCTTCTCCTTTCTTCAGAATGCTTGCTTCTTTTTGGACTAATT
Source organism: Oscillatoria salina IIICB1 (assembly GCF_020144665.1). Classification (NCBI taxonomy): domain Bacteria; kingdom Bacillati; phylum Cyanobacteriota; class Cyanophyceae; order Oscillatoriales; family Oscillatoriaceae; genus Oscillatoria; species Oscillatoria salina. Next base: position 5,114 of record NZ_JAAHBQ010000074.1, read on the forward strand.
ATTAAACACCTCATCTAGATATAGCAAACATTAAATGGTGTTAGGTACGTTTTTCTGTTTAAATTAAAGATAAATATTCCTTACCAATTCAAACGCACCCAATTCCAAATTTAAGCAATTTTTTCTTCGGATTTCGCGGCTTTTAAATGTCCAATTGCCTTACTTACAAAGCCTTGCAAGAATGCTTGGCGCTGATTCTCTTGGAAAACTTTTTGAATTTTTCCTTTCAATCTTTCGAGATTAAAACCTTCACCTGATGCCGCACTAATTTCTTGTTCTTGGAAATATTCAATTAAGCTTAATCCGGCGATTCTAGTTAAATAAGCCGCACTCACACCTTGAACTGCACCACCTGCAAAATAGGTAACAGCGTGAGATTTTAACAGGCTACCAATGCTTTGAGTTGTTAACTCGACTATCCCCAATTGTACCATCAATTTGCCAATAGTTGCGGCGGCAGTTTTTGCTTGGTCGAGGGAGAATTTTTGCTTGTAAATTACGCCTAAATCAACTAACATTTGTCCGTTAACTGCGGCGGCGGCTACTAAATCTAAAGCGGCGACGGGATTAGCAAAAGCGGCGGCTGCGGCAATCCATTGATATTGTTCGATAATGGGGAGGGCGCGCGATCGCCTAACTTCGTTTAAAATTTGTTTGGCTTGTTTCTGCAATTCTCTGGCTTCGCGCCAAGTAGTTCCCCAAATTAACTCTTGACTTTCTGTCTTAATTATGCTACGCAAATGAGTCTGAAGATCGCCGAGATTAGGTGATTGGGGTTCCATATATTCTGCCACGGAACCGTCTTCTTGATGTTTGCGGACTTTTTCGGGTGCGGGTGCGGCGGAAATTCCAATTACGTCTTCTGGGCTAATAATTTCTTTGACTCGATAACGCAATTGTTGCAAAATTAAAGCTTGTTCTTCGGGTACATAAAAATCTTGTTTATTAAAGATTAATAGCACTCTTTGTTTAGCAGTGCGAAGCTGTTGTAAGATTTGATATTCTGATTCAGTTAAATCACCCGTAGTTACGAATAAAACTAAGTCACAAGCGAGAGATTTTTTCGTAACATTACTTTCGCTGTCAGTAATTGCATTAATTGCTGCTGTTTCAATTAACTTAACTTTTTCGGTGATTTCACCTGCTGGTAAAAGTTGGTAGAGAGTCGTTTTTCCGACACTCTTACCACCAGTAATTGCTAATTGTAAATCCTGACGTTTGGATAAATTTGGTAATTGAGCAAGTTGTTGTTTTAAATTAGAAGTATCGATATTTGGCGCTTCTTTTTCCAGATAATCAATCGTAGCCGACGCAGACGCGATCGCCTCTGCTACAATTTGCTTATCCACTGGTAACTGTTGGGAGAGAAGGAGATTTTGCGGGGACTTTTGTTGCAACAACCAAAAAACTCCACCCGTAGCGATCGCGCCTAAAAATCCTAATTCACCCACATCGATCGCCGCATGGTGTAAACTCGACCATAGCCACAGTGTCACCGACAAACCCATACCACCGACTAAAATTGGCTTCTGCCATAATTTTTCTGTCATTTTTCTCCCCGCCTGAGCATTTCTACTTCTATGCTACGCCTTACTGTGCCTCGTGGGAATACAGCGATCCCGACTAGCTAAAAGTTTAACTTAACTATGGTAACGTTCGGCGCGATCGCTAAGATAGTTTTTCTTCAACCTCCTCTGAGTTGCAGAGAATTTCTCCAACTGAAATTCCTTAGTTATGTTACAAAGTTATTAATTACCAAATTCATCTTAACTCCCAAAGAAATATCCTCTACATTTCGTTGAGAAAATTTCACACTTTGGCTAACACCTAACTTTCTTCAGCGAACAAATAAAAATTTTTACTATTACTATAATGAAACCCAAACTTAAATTTCGTTGGTTGATTTTGTTCGTTTTACTCCTCGGTATATTTTTTCGTTTTCTCAATCTCGATGGTAAACTGTACTGGCACGATGAAGTACATACATCTTTACGAATTAACGGCTACAATTCCCAGGAAGTAATTGTAGAAGTTTTCACTGGCGAAGTTACTACTATCGATAACTTATTAAAGTTTCAGCTTCCCAGTTCCGAAAAAACTCTTAGTGACACTATCTCAGCCTTGCTCACCCATCCCGAACATCCGCCATTATACTATTTATTAGCTCATTTTTGGGTACAATTATTTGGCGGTTCGGTAGCTGTCACCAGAAGTTTATCAGCAATAATTAGTTTACTAGCATTTCCTTGTTTGTATTGGTTATGCCGCGAATTATTTAATTCCCAGTTAATTGCTTGGATAGCCATAATTCTATTTGCTGTTTCTCCAGTTCACGTTCTCTACGCCCAAGAAGCCCGAGAATATAGTCTCTGGACAGTAACTATTTTACTCACAAGTGCGACACTTTTACGAGCAAAGCGAAAAAAAAGTTTAGCTGCTTGGTTAGTTTATAGTCTCAGTTTAACAACTGGCTTTTATACATCTTTACTTTCCGCATTTGTTGCCCTCGCCCACGGCATTTACTTAATTATAATTGAACGCTGGCACTGGACAAAAAATTTAGTTTACTATTTCCTCTCCTCAATATTAAGTTTAGTTCTTTTTACCCCGTGGCTAATCGTAATTTTCAACAATTACAGTAAAATGCAAACTCAAACTAACTGGGCAAAAGTTCGGGAACCTTTTTGGGTTTTGTGGAGTAGTTGGGAACTCAGTTTAAGTTCAGTTTTTATCGATATTCATCCGGAAGTAAACTTTTGGCTGATTCCCCGATTTGCGCTATTTTTACTATTAGCTGTCGGCTACTCAGTTTATTTTCCTTCTCGTCGTCGGCAAACCCAAAATCAATGGCTGTTTATTTTAACGTTAATTTGCGCCAACAGTTTAGCAATTATTTTACCAGATTTACTTTTTGGGGAACGACTCTCTACTGGTACTCGTTACTTTATCCCTGCTTATATGGGTATACAAATAGCTGTTGCTTATCTGCTTGCTGATGCTAAATTTCTCTCGCGCAAAATTTGGACAGTCATAGTTTCCTTACTACTTGCTGCGGGAATTATCTCCTGTGGAATAAGTTCCCAAGCAGATACTTGGTGGAATAAAATTTCTAGCTATCATAATGCAGAAATTGCCCAAATTATCAATCAAAGTTCTCGTCCCCTTTTAGTTAGCGATGCTTTTGATATTAATCTAGGTAATATTATTTCTCTCACTCATCTTCTTGAGAACAAAGTGCGATTGCAATTGATGGTTAAACCCAAGTTCAAATCGATTTCGAGTAATTTTGAGAATGTATTTGTGTTTAATCCCTCACCAACTTTAAAAGCAGCAATCGAAAAGCAGGATAATTTGCATTTAGAACTGGTTTATAATTCCGGTTATCCTTTGTGGAAGGCGATTAAATTGTAGATTGTGGATTTGATATTTTTGGGGCTGATAAAAATCCACAATCTATTTTTTGGTTTAGCTTCACATTTGGGCTACCTCTACGGCTTTTTTCTCAGATTTGCTAGCGAAAACTAGGCGCGGCATTAGTAAAGCTTTAATTATCAACCAAAGAGAGTGTAATTCACCAGGGGCTTCGCGGCGCAACCATTGTCCTGGACGACAATAAAGCATTTTTATTAATTGGCGTTCTTCGCTTAAATTCGGCTTTTTGAACTGAATTTCGAGGCAAGTCTTTCTGGTAGAGTTATCGACTTTTTTGACTCTACCAGTGAGAAGTAATTTATCTTCAACAAACCAAAAATTAACTGGTAAATCTGTCCAATCTATTTCCTTTTCTCTTATTCCTAATAAAGCCACTTCTGCTCCCGACTCAGAAACTTTATTGGTGACGCCAAAGACAAGGCGATCGCCAATTTTCAACTCTACTTTTCGCTGCAAATTAAACCATTGATCGAGATCGGGTTGGGGTGCATCAAGCATAGTAAGTAAAGTCACAGCGAGGATTAAAAGGTTATAGCAACTCCAGATTAAAACCAAGATTGAACCATTAGCTAATCCTTGAGATGGAGTTAGGGCGGGAAACAATTCACAGCTAATTAAACAGTTACCGAAATTACGCCAAAGACCGATAATTGTGCCAATTAAAATAATAATTAACGGAGCAGCCAAAAACCAGTTAAAATGGTAGCGATCGCTAGAAATTCCTTTCGCCGTAACTCGAAATTTAGTAGAGAAAGGACTGAGTAAAGTTTGCACAATTTCTACAGCGATGGGAAAGCATAAAGCTACTGAATAAACATCAGAAATTAATGCCGAGCGCGAACGTTTACTTAACCAAGAATGTACCGAAGTTTGCAGCAAATAACTAGGTAAAAAGAAGTATAACCAAGCTTCTAATGTGGCTCGAACTGGAATTACGCCAAAAAATGGATAAGCTAATGGTAAAATCAAAAAACAAATGCGGGCAATAGTCCCAAACCAAAGCAACAATCCTTCTAAATGTGCTAGTCTTTGTCGCCAAGTCAAACCAGGAATAGTTAAGGGGTTAGCGCTAATAAAAAATGCTTGCATTGTTCCTCGTCCCCAACGCAATCTTTGGGCGGTGTGTTCGGCAATACTATCAGCAGCTAAACCGGCACTTAATTGTTCGTCTAAATAAATGACTTGATATCCTTTTGCTGATAACTTAATTCCGGTAAAATAATCTTCGCTTAAAGATTCAGTGACAAAACCTCTTACTTCTAAAAGATGGCTACGTCTGACTAAAAAAGAGCTACCATAACAAAGGACACTGTCGGCACCATCGCGAATTGGTTGGTTGCGTCGAGAAAATTCTTCGGGGTCGTGATTGAGAATATTTTCTAATCCTAAGTTGCGGGCGATTGGGTCAAAGTTGTAAAATTCTTGATGGGTTTGTACCAAGGCAATTTGCGATTTTTGGAAGAAGCCAACCGTGCGAGTAAGAAAGTTGGTTGTGGGAACAAAATCGGCATCGAAAACAACAATTAACTCGCCTGTGGTTTGGGAAATTGCGTGATTTAAGTTACCCGCTTTGGCATGACGATTATCCGGTCTGGTAAGATATTCACAGCCTAATTCTTGGGCTAGCTGTCGCATTGATTGGCGCTTTCCGTCGTCGAGTAAATAAATTTTCTTATTGCTATATTCAATTGCTTGACAACCGATAATTGTTCGTCTGACAATAAACTCAGCTTCGTTATAAGTAGGAATTAAAATATCCACTGAAGGTGTATAATTTCCCTCAATTACGGCAACTGACATTCGCTCTGCTTCTCGATGCCGAACCTTGGTTCCTAATGATAAAAATATTTGGATACTACTAGCAAAAATTATCAAAAATTCGAGGCAAAATAATGTTAAACTAAAGACGCCATCTAGAGGAGTAGCTAAATTCAAAGTTGCCAGACTGCGCCATAACAGATAGCGAATAGTTAAAGCTAGTAAAATCGATACTACTATTATTTGCGACCACCGACGTTGCTGAGGCGAAATTTTCATTACTACCTGGGCAATTAAGAACAAAATAAGCGTCGGTAAAAACAAGTAAAATGGATGAGTAAAATCTGGTACTTCTACCCAAAAAGGTGGATTTTGCTGCCAAAAATGTAACTGGGCAAAAATACTACTAACGGTAGATGCACCCAAAAACCAAGAAATGGCGATCGCGCCAACCATTGCTAATATTCCCAGCATTACCCCAGTCGCTAGTCGCAACCGCAAAATTTTTCTTAACAAACGACGTTTACCTTTGAGTTTGCGAATTCCGGATAAAGACATTTGATTTTCCCTAGTTCGATAAGTAGTTTTTCTTAATTTTAATATTCCCTAAAATTTATTGTTTTTTCAAAAAAGTGAGATTTCACCTAATTTAGTCTGAGATTTCGATGAGAAAAACCTCTGAATTGGAATTAAATATTTTCTCAGACAATTCTCAGGATAATTTCAGCCAGAAAACTTATCTTAGAGATAGAAAGATTTGATAACCAAATTGAGGATACCCGCTACTATGAAGTTTACTTACTTATTTATACTCGCAGCAGTTGCTCTTTTTAGCTTTGGTTGCACCAAAGAAACATCAGATACGTCTTCTAACCCTAACACTGTAACTGAGACAGACTCGACTGTTATCGCCGAAAACCAACAAACTTCGCAAAACAGTAACTCTGGAAGCTTTATTAACGGAGAAAAAACTACTCAAGGTACGGTACGTTTTGTTACAGAAAACGGACAAAATTACCTAGAATTTGACGACAGTTTCCAAACCGGAGAAGGTCCAGATGTATTTGTTCTTTTACATCGCGAAGGTAAGCCGGAAAGCTATCAGGAAGCAGATTATGTCAATTTGGGAGAGATAGAAAACTTTAGCGGTTCTCAGCGCTATGCTATTCCTAATGAGGTTAATCCTGCGGATTTTCGTTCTGTGGTCATTTGGTGTCGTCAGTTTAATGCTACCTTTGGTTATGCACCTCTGGGGACGTAATTGTGGCTACCCTTTCTAGTTACTGATGATGGTAATTAGAAGTTATCAACTTTACCAACTTTTGACTAAAAAAGAGATGAGTTTAAAAGATTGGCTGACTTTAATTCATCCAGCGATCGCCATTATCTTAGTTTACCCTCTTCTGGGGATCGCTGTTAATTTCGCTTGGCAAACTCGCCAGCGACGCTTGCAAACGACCGCCGGGAAAAGTAAAATTCCCCCGGTAGTCGGACGAGAACATTTGCAAATTGGAAAATGGCTTTCCGGTATAGTTGTGCTAGTTACTTTACTGGGGCTAGCTTATCCGTTAATTTACAAAAATATCCTCGAAAAACAGCTTTTTCGTAACCAACCGGGACAATTCATTTTTATCTTGCTGATGTTTGCGGCAACTATTGCTAGTTTAGTCTTACTTTACCGAGGTAGACAGAAAACTTGGCGTGGGATTTTTGCTACTTTAACAGGTATGGGTTTGGTGGTTCTCGGTTCTCAAGAAGGGGTTTGGCGCTTAACTTCTCATTGGTATTGGTCGCATTTTTATTATGGCATAACTGCATCGATGTTGATGATTTTTTCCCTAGCTACAGTTGAAGATATTTATCGAGATAAATCGAATCGCTGGCGCTATCTCCATACAATTTTAAATTGTTTTGCAGTTTTGCTTTTTCTGGGACAAGGTATTACTGGAGTCCGAGATTTATTTGAGATTGGTTTGTGGACTCAACCACCAGCTTAGTTAAAATCACTACCAATTACAAAAATCAAACAGTTGCTTGAAGTACTGCTGGCTTTTCAATTACTTGATGGGTAATGGGTAGGACGACAATAAAGTCGGTTCCTACTCCTACTTCCGATTGACAAATAAGTTGACCTTGATGTTTTTCTGCGACGATTTGACGACTAATTGCTAAACCTAAACCAGTACCTACACCTACAGGTTTGGTAGTAAAAAAGTTATTAAATATTTTGACTTGATTTTGTCGGGAAATGCCGCAGCCGTTGTCCGTGATGTGGATAGCTACTCTTTCTAGGTCGAAACTTTTGGTAGTAATAATAATTTGTTTTGATTTTTGCTGATTTTCTTCGAGGGCATCGAGGGCATTAACTAAGAGATTGGTGAATACTTGATAAAGGGAACTTGTATAACCTTCAATTTTGGGAATATCGCCATAGTTACGGACAATTTTGACATCTTTTTTGATCCGGTTGTTCAGAATTAAAAGCGTACTATCGAGACAAGCGTGAATATCTACGAAATGAGGTTCGGCTTCGTCGAGACGAGAAAAGTTTTTCAAACTAAGGACAATTTGGCGTACTCGTTCGGAACCAATTTTCATTGAGTTTAATAGTTTGGGTAAGTCTACTGCTAAGAACTCTAAGTCAATTTCTTCAGATTTTTTTTGGACGCTAAGAGAAGGTTGAGAAGTTTCGTTTTGGTAGGTATGAATTAGGTCAAAAAGATCGTCGATGTATTCGCTAGCATGAATTAAGTTACCATAAATAAAGTTAACTGGGTTATTGATTTCGTGAGCAATTCCAGCTACCATGCGTCCTAAACTCGACATTTTTTCGCTTTGCAATAGTTGTTGTTCGGAGGTGGCTTTTTGTTCTAGTAAAAGTTGCTTGACTCGTTGGATTAACTGATTTAAAGAAGTTGCTAAAATGCCAATTTCGTCTTGGGTGGTAACGGGTATTTGAAGGTCAAAATTAGATTCTTTGGTGGCTTTTTGGGCTACTTCAGTTACCCTTTTTAAAGGATTGGCGATCGCGCGAGTGGTAAAAATCGCTAAAATGGTGGCGATCGCGATCGATGACAAGATACTTATCCCGATAATCGCCAGCCGCAGCTTATCTACCGCTTTTAGTTCGGATTCGGCAGCTAGATTCTCTTGATAGGAAATTGCTACTAAGTCGGTTAATTCGTTGGAGATGGCATCAAATTTTTGGGCTAAGTCGATGTTGGTAAATTTTAGTAATAATTCTTGCGCGGCGGCAATTTCGGCGGGTGAGTCTAAGTTATCAATATCGATCTGTTTTAGCACTTGATGTAATTGCTGGAAATATGCAGCTAACTTTGCTTCGTTATTTTCGATAAAAAGCGGCATCATTTCCTGATGTAACGGATCGTTATGTTTTTCTGTTGTTACAAATTCTCTGACTTCTGCCCAGGTTTGCTTGGTGATTGCTTCATATTCAATAAAATGGGCGTACTCATGCCGAAATTCTTCTGGTTGTGAAATTAAAGGAATCAACTGTTGTTGGTGGGTTCTGGCTTGTAAAATGCTCGTTTGCAGGCGATGAAGTAATTCAATTTCTGCTTGGGCGTGTCTGCGTTTTTCCCAAGCTTGATGCTGGTAGCGATCGCCAATTACTATACCTATTGTTGTCCCGCCGATGGCAATTCCTAGAGCTATACCATATCCAATACTAATTTTTTGACCTACTTTAAAAGAATTTAACAAATTTGTTAACTTTGAATTAACTTTTTTCATCTGTGTTGACTATAACTGTTACTTCTCTTCCTAACATAGTTTTCCCTTTTCTTCTTGAAAATAAAGAGAAAATTATTGGCTAATTTATAAATTTTCTGTAAAGAATCTCAACTGTAAGTAGCGATTTCTCGAATAAAGTCAAATAAGTAATGAGCGAGTTGCAATTTACTACAAGGTTCGATTTGTTGTTGTCTGCCGTGGCGATCGATTAAAATTGCTTGGTTGGTATCGCTAGCAAAACCGGCATTGACTCGATCCACTGGATTAGCGGCGATCGCGTCTAACTTTTTTTTCTTTAATTTTTCTAAAGCTGGCTTGACAATATCTCCTGTCTGTGCAGCGAAGCCAATTAAAAGTTGCGATTCCTGCTTTAACTTTCCTAATTGAGCGACAATATCCGCTACTGGTGCTAAAGGTAAACTGTCGGGAAGTTCTTTTTTCGGTAATTTAACAGTTGAATAATTAGCTGGTTTCACATCAGCAACCGCAGCCGACATAATCGTAACATCGGCAGCAGGAAAATTAGCTAACATTGCTTGTTGCATCTCTTCAGCCGTAACTATAGGAATGCGACGTAAATTAGTTACAGAAGCGAGTAAAGAAGTATCCATTGGTGCATGAACAAAAGTCACCGACGCACCTCGATAAATTGCCGCTTGGGCTAAAGCTAAACCCATTTTACCTGTAGAAGGATTGCCGAGAAAGCGCACGGGATCGAGATATTCTCTGGTTCCCCCAGCACTAATTAAAATCTGCTTACCAGCCAAATCGCGCTTACCTTGAGTGTAGAGAAGAGACTGTAAAGCCAGAAATATTTCTGCTGGTTCTGCCATTCTACCAGCACCGACGCGATCGCAAGCCAACAAACCACTTCCCGGACCGATAAAGTAATAGCGAGAATCTTGCTGTAATTGTTGCCAATTTCTTTGCACCGATAGTTGCTCCCACATCTGAGTATTCATTGCAGGTGCAAGCAAAATTGGACATCCAGAAGCCAAAACCGTATTAGTTAGTAAATTATCAGCCAAACCAGAAGCTAATTTCCCCATTGTATTTGCCGTCAAAGGAGCAATTAGCAAAATATCCGCCCATTCTCCTAAGTTTATATGTAGGGGACGTTGGTGAATTGGCTGCCAAAAATCTTCATCTGTATAGGCACGATGACGAGAAAGAGTGCTAACAGTTAAAGGAGTAATAAATTGCGTCGCCGCTTGGGTAAGAATTACGCGAACTTCTGCACCAGCCTTAAACAGATCCGAGATAATCGAACAAACCTTATAGGCGGCAATTCCGCCGCCTATAGCGATAACTATGCGCTTACCAGAGAGCATTTACGACTCATCATAAGCTTCAATATCGAGCAAATGACAATAAGCCTCTGCTAATTCTGGGCGTTGAAAGGCGATCGCGCGTAGCAAATGCCAATCATCCAAAGCTGCAAAAGGATTAGTATAATCATCCCGTTCCAAACGGGCAGCTAACTCAGCCACATCAGCAGCCGTATAAGCAGAAATATCCTGCTTGGACATAGTTAAACTAGCCATAACCGCACCTCCCTCTAGCCGACGTAATTCTAGACCCCTCTATATACTAACTCGATCGATCGCCAAAATTAGCCACCGCTCGGACAAAATTTTGCTGAATTTTTGACTCTGTTTGTAATCTGGTAATTGCTTTCTCGGGACACAAGGCTTTCCCTCCGTACTTTTTCGGGAATTTTCCTTTAATTCGCCGCCTAAATTAACAACAAATTTGACTTAAGAAAACTGTGAATTAAAGTTAATACTTCTGGGCGAATTTCGTGACCCATATCAAACTCGCGATAATCTAACGTTACATCTAACTCAGTCAATTGAGCTCGAATTTGATGGGCAGCGCTTAAAGGAACAACTTGGTCTTGGCGACCGTGTACGATTAAAATAGGTCGAGGAGTTACTGGCTTTTGTAGGGGACTGTGTAAATAACCGCTAAAACTACACATCGCCGCCAAAGGTAAACTCATTCCTACATCTAAAGTCATCGCCCCACCTTGAGAAAAACCTGCCAAAACTGTTTTCGACAAAGGTATCCCCGTAGAACTTGCTAAAGATTGTAACCAATCGGTTAATACTGCTCGGCTTTCACTTAAACCTGTAAAATTCCTATCTTCCAAGTTATACCATTGCCTGCCTTCCGGCACGAGATCGTGAGGAAAAGTAGCATTGGGGAAAACAAACTGATAATCGCAAAGATCGAGAAAAGGTACTAAAGAAGCCAAATCTTGGGAATTAGCACCCCAACCATGTAAAACCACAAATAAACCTTGGGGTTGGTTTCCCGACTTAGGGGGAAACGAAATTGCGTCTAGAGACTTCAAAATTACTCCTTAATCGGTGAATCAATGAGCCAGACTTTCCCAGCGATCGCCAGTTAAGATTATATGGCGATCGCTGTCGATCGTAATATAACCCCGACGTTGAAAATCACCTAGCAGTCTCGTCACCGTCACCCTTGTCGTCGAGATCGCATTAGCAATATTTTGATGAGTTAAGCGTACTTCCAGACGCACACCTTCAGCTAAAGGTTGACCGAGTTCTTGCTTCAACAATAATAGTAGCTGCTGCAACCGTTCCTCAACTCGGCGTTGTCCCGCGATCGCTAACATTGCTTCGGTTTGGATCGTTCGCCGACTTAAACTATTTACCATCACTTGGGCTAAATTCGGCGAACTTTCAATCTCTGGCTGCGAAAACCAGCGAATATAAACATCAGACAAAGCCTTCGCGCGATAACTTTGCAAACAAGTCAACCATAGCCCAAAATATGTCGTCGGCTGCGCCCAACCTAAGACAACTTCTTCCCCACCAGGATTAATCGTACTTAACTGAACCACACCTCGATAAACTTGCCAAACTCCCTCTGGGAGCAAAGGGATCTCATCTCCACGATGATAAAAATGTAGTCGTCGTCCTTCGTGGTATTTTTCTGAGTCAACTTCCGGGGTTGGATTTGCAGTCAAAGCCATGAGTAGCAAGTCTTCCAGCGTATCATTAGGGCAGCTACGAATAACTTTACACCCACTAGGTAAAATCAAGGTAATGACCAGATTAAGCCCTCGAGCGACGAACCAATATTAACTTAGGAAACAGCGATCGGTTACAACTGAGCAATTAAAAGTTATCATTGAATTGAACAGTGAAAGCCTCAATTTAGCGGTTAATAATTGAGGCAAGTTAACAGCTTCTACTAGATTGAAAACCAACTTGTAAAAAGCATTTTGACGAAAGGATGACGCGATGATATCTCCTTGACGATCGCTATGCCTATTCAAGTTAATCACATTACTACCCTAGTGCTCGAATCAATAGACCAGAACTAAGCAGACTAAACAAATATGAGCCGAACAAGTCAAGCCAAATCCCAACCTCATAAACTAAGAGTCTATTCTTTTTTGGCATATTGCAAGCGTCCGAAAAGCTACTTAGGGAAAATTATGTTAGTAGCGTTTTTAGGTACGCATATTCCCCTACTAGCACTTTTCTTTTATGCCATTAGTGCAACCGATCTCAGTAACGATCTCAAAATTCGTATTCTCATTGTCGCGTTAATCGCTACGCTTGTGGGGACAGCGATTACTCTTTTGGCATTGCAAAGACTACTTTTTCCCATCACGCTAGTTGCCAAAACTTTGCGTCAATATTTAGAGAAAAACCAAATCTTCCAACTGCCCACAAAATTTACCGATGAAGCAGGTATTTTAATGGCAGATACTCTCTATACTATTACTAAACTTGATGAATTGATTCGGCAGTTAAAAAACTACGATCCCCTCACCTCGCTGCCAAACCGAATGTTATTTCAAACTCGACTGCAAAAAGCATTCCTCGAAGCCCAGCAGTCACAAAAAACTTTAGCACTTATGTTTCTTAATTTAGATGGTTTTGCTAACATTAATGCTAGCTTAGGATCTGAACAGGGAGACAGCTTACTGCGTCAGGTAGCTCAACGTCTCAACAGTTCTGTGCGTGAGATTGACTTGATTTCCCGAATTGGCGGTGATGAATTTGCAGTGATTCATCCTCAGATTGAGTCAATTGAAGATTTAACTGTTTATGCTCAACAAATTCTTAACTCTCTTTCTTCACAACTTAACCTCAACGGTCATAATCTTTATATCAGTGCTAGTATGGGGATCGCAGTTAATTCTGAGGAAAATAGTAATCCTAAAGAACTGATAACTCAAGCAGATGTTGCTCTGCGTTTAGCTAAACAACAGGGACGGAATACTTGCCGCTTTTATTCTGCCCAAATGAATGAAAAAATGCGTCGCCGTTTCCAACTAGAACGAGATTTGCACTCTGCTTTGGAAGATAATGAGTTAGAACTTTTTTATCAGCCGCAAATTGATGTTTTGAGTGGCAAAATTATTGGTGCTGAGGCGTTATTACGTTGGCGACATCCTCAACACGGCTTTGTTTCTCCTGGAGAATTTATTCCCATTGCTGAAGCCAGTGGGCTAATTTTACCAATTGGCGATTGGATCTTGCATACCGCTTGCACCCAAAATCAAACTTGGCGATCGCAGGGTTATCCTGAGTTATGTGTTGCAGTCAATCTTTCTGCAAAACAGTTTCAGCAACGGAATTTGAGCGATCTAGTAGCTAATGCTTTGTCAGCTACAGGTTTACAATCTCATCAATTAGAATTGGAAATTACCGAAAGCTTATTGATGGAGGATGTACAAAAGGCGATCGCTACTCTCGAAAATTTACACGAACTAGGATTGATGTTGGCTTTGGATGACTTTGGTACAGGCTACTCTTCTCTCAGTTATCTCAAACGCTTTCCGATTGATTTTCTCAAAATTGACCGCTCTTTTGTCAGAGGAATTCCTAGCGATCGCAATGATGTTGCTATTACTCGTTCGGTGATTGCTCTAGCCCAAAGTCTGCAAATGCACGTCATTGCTGAAGGTGTAGAAAACCAAGCCCAAGTTGATTATCTCACAAACCAAGGTTGCGATCGGCTACAAGGTTATTATTTTAGCCGTCCTATCCCAGCCAATGATTTTGCTCAATTATTAGCCAAAAATCTCGATCGAGCTTGATTTTTCCTAATTTTTCTCCTCACACAAAAACTCACTATGATGCTGAAAATGATCTGCCATAAAAGTCGCAATAAAGAAATAACTATGGTCGTAATCTTCCTGATAGCGCAACTTTAGCGGTTGTCCTACTTCTTGACAAGCTTCGGCAAACACATCCGGCAACAATTGACCTCGAGCGAGAAAATTATCTTTAGTACCCTGATCGATTAAAATCAAACGATTATAATTAGCTTTTTTTACCAATTCGCTAGCATCATAATTTCGCCAACTCTCCCGATTTTTACCTAAATAATTACTAAAAGCTTTTTCGCCCCAAGGACATCTCATCGGCGCAGCAATTGGCGCAAAAGCCGAAACACTCACATATTTTTCCGGATTTTTCAAAGCACAAATCAACGCCCCATGTCCTCCCATCGAATGCCCAAAAATTCCTTGTTTCTCTGGAATCACGGGAAAATTTGTGGCAATTAAATTAGGTAATTCTTCGACCACATAACTATACATTTGATAGTGATTGTGCCAAGGATTTTCCGTTGCATCAACATAAAAACCAGCGCCCGTTCCCAAATCCCAATCTTCATCTTCTCCTAAGATTCCCGTATCGCGAGGACTCGTATCGGGAGCAACTAACATTATCCCATATTCCGCCGCATATTTTTGCGCCCCGGCTTTGACTGTAAAATTTTCTTCAGTACAAGTTAACCCAGAAAGATAATACAACACCGGAACTGTTTTTATTTCGGCTTGAGGTGGCAGAAAAACAGCAAAATTCATTTCACTGTTACAGCATTCCGACTGATGGCTATAGTAAGCAACTTTACCGCCAAAACAACGAGTTTCACTTTTTAGTTTGAGAGAATTAGAAATCATCTCAGTTCACAGTTATCAGTTATCAGTTATCAGTTTATCCTACTTGGCTCTTTTTATCTTGTCTTTAGCTGAAAAATGAGGTTCGTAGTTAGGGCTTGAGCCCGAAACCATTTTAACCACAGATGGACACAGATAAACACCGATAAATAGTTTTCGTTTGGCGGAATTTATCGGTGCAACAAAGTTAAAATGTAATCACGCTCCGAATTGATTCTCCTTTGTGCATTAAATCAAAGGCATCGTTGATTTTTTCTAAGGGCATAACGTGGGTAATTAAATCATCAACATTTAACTTACCTTCCATGTACCAATCAACAATTTTGGGGACATCGGTACGCCCTCTTGCACCGCCGAATGCGCTTCCTTTCCAGACTCTTCCGGTAACTAATTGAAAGGGACGAGTGCGTATTTCTTCGCCTGCACCCGCAACGCCAATAATTGTACAAACTCCCCAACCTTTGTGACAGCATTCTAAGGCTTGACGCATGACATTTACATTGCCAATACATTCAAAACTATAGTCAGCGCCGCCTTTGGTTAAATCGACTAAATAAGGAACTAAATCTCCTTCTACTTCTTGGGGATTAACAAAGTGAGTCATGCCGAATTTTTCGGCGAGAAAACGTTTTTCTGGATTGATATCTACGCCGACAATTATATCAGCGCCGACCATTTTTGCGGCTTGAATAACGTTTAAGCCTACGCCACCTAAACCAAATACTACTACTTTTGCACCTGGTTCTACTTTGGCGGTATAAATAACAGCGCCAACTCCTGTGGTAACGCCGCAACCGATATAACAAACTTTGTCGAAAGGTGCGTCTTCGCGAATTTTGGCGATCGCTATTTCGGGTAATACGGTATAGTTAGCAAAGGTCGAGGTTCCCATGTAGTGATGGATCTTTTCACCGTTGAGGGAAAAACGACTTGTGCCGTCGGGCATTAAGCCTTTTCCTTGAGTTGTCCGAATTGCTTGACAAAGATTGGTTTTCATGCTAAGGCAATATTCGCACTGACGGCATTCGGGAGTGTAGAGAGGGATGACGCGATCGCCCGGTTTAACGCTTTTCACATCCTTACCGACTTCAACTACTAAACCAGCGCCTTCGTGTCCGAGAATGGCAGGAAACAAGCCTTCAGGGTCTTTTCCAGAGAGGGTATAAGCGTCGGTGTGACAGACTCCGGTTGCCTTAATTTCCACCATGACTTCGTTTGCTTGAGGTGGTTCTAGCTGCACTGTTTCGATGCTTAAAGGTTTTCCCGGCTCAAATGCGACTGCGGCTTTAACATCCATTTCTTGATTCCTTCAATCTTTACCAGAGGAATTTTATAGCACTTGGGGTTGAGTGTGTTGCGATCGCCAACGAAGAAAGAGTATCTTTGAGTTAGTCGTAGCTTTTTCCCTGGGGTGAGCTTGCATCAGTTCTGCTGTCCTGGGAAAATATACTCAGCAAATTTCCCTCTGAGGAAAACCTTGACTATTGTTCGTAGTTGTGCTAAAGCAATAGATAAGAATTAACTTCAGGGGGCAAAAACCAAGAATTTAATTATTAATTTTCACAAGCACCAAGTTATTAACAATAACCTAAATTTATGACACCGAGCCGAGACTTGGGAGAAGCAGGCAAATCCTTCCCGACGATCGCCACAAAAGATTTTTCAATTTTAATGCCTAGACCTGGTTGGCAAAAGATCCTGGGTCTGATGTTTGCCGATACTTAGCGTTAGGAACAACTAAACCGAAGGACAACTGCTTCAGCTTGGTGTCAGTGGTGCCACTGTTAGAGTTTTTTACTCAAGTAAAGAAAAAAAGGCAAGATCCCTATTACTAAGAGTGCGATCGGTACTTAATCATAATCGATTGAGCTTGAGAGGCAGCAACCCAAACTTTGGCGATCGCGAATCAAAATTGCCTTACTCGTCTCAACAACTAACAATTAACAAACACTAAAGAGAGCCTGGACATCCGTAATGGGAAAAAAAATCCAGCAATTTTTATGAATACAAGTCAGCTTTTAATTGCGAGCGATCTTTTGGATAGATATACAGAAGGAGAACGAAATTTTCAAGGAGCCAACCTAGTAAAAGCTAATTTGAGCCGAGTGAATTTAAATCGAGCTAATCTCAGTGGAGCCTTGCTCAAGAAAGCGAATTTAACTGAAATTAAGCTGATTAGAGCGAATCTCAGTAATGTAGATTTGACCAAAGCTAATTTAGCTAAAGCCAAACTTGTAGACACCAATTTCTCGAAATCTCGCTTGATGCAAGCAATTTTAATCGGCGCAGATTTGAGCGGCGCAATCTTGAGCGCAGCGAATCTTTCAGGAGCAGATTTAAGCGACGCTTGTTTGATTAGCAGTAGTTTAATTAACGCTGAGTTATTATCAGGAACTAAACTAAGATCGGCTAATCTCACGGGGGCAACTCTTTCCAGGGCTAATCTGACAGAAGCTGACTTCAGCCAAGCCACGCTTACGAGAGCTATTCTTACCCAAGCTGAGTTAAGCGCAGCATCCTTCAAAGAAGCAATTCTGATTGGCGCTTATTTAAGTCGGGCTAACTTAAGCAAAGCGAACTTAAGCGGAGCAGATTTAACCGAAGCCGACTTACGTTATGCGAATTTAGCCGGAGCAAATCTGAAAGGAACAAACTTAGAAGGAGCAGACTTGAGCGAAGCAAATTTAACCGGGGCTAACCTCAGTAAAGCGAACTTACAAGGAGCAGAACTAAGTAAAGCAAACTTACAAAGAGCGAAACTCACTCATGCTAATCTTTCCGGGACAAATTTGCTCAAAGCCAACTTATGTCAAGCCAATCTTGCCAAAGCCAACTTGTTTCAAGCAGGTTTATTACTTGCTTGTTTAAAACAGGCAAATTTAAATAAAGCTAATCTTAAGGGCGCAAACTTAATTGGGGCTAACCTACAGGGAGCAAATCTCGTTACCGCTTATCGGGAAGAAGCAATTATGCCCAACGGGAGCAAATGCGAAGAAAATTAGCAATCTTTACCCTTAAGTTAACTGAATCAATCCCAATCAATCCCAGCAAAAAAAAATCATAGTAGCTATTGAGGAGACTTTGCGCCTATGCTATAACTAGATACTTTGGAACATAATTAGGTGGAGTAAATCGAGAAGAATGAAAAAAGTGGGTACCCATCTGGTCGTGGACGCTTGGCAAGCGCCTGGAGAATTGCTCAACGACCCCGAGCGAATTCGCCGTGCCTTGATCGACGCGATCGCTGCTGGAGAGGCAACACTTATAGATTTGTGCGTACACCAGTTTAGTCCCCACGGAGTAACGGCAACGGCAACTTTAGCAGAGTCTCACATCGCAATTCATACTTGGCCCGAATATGGTTATTTTGCTGCGGATTTGTTCTTCTGCGGTCAAGGGCAGCCCAAGGAAGCCATGAAGCTTTTACAAACTGCTCTGCAAGCAAAGAAAATGGAAATGAGAGAAATCGATCGCGGTTTTCCGGCTTCAGCAATACCTACAGAGCAGTTGTTAGAAAATTCAGTTTATGAGGATGTGGCTTAGTTTATGCTCTGGTGAAGAAAATCGAAAGATAGAAGTGTGGGGGAAAACTGAGAGTGGTTTTCCCTTTACTGTTGAAAAAAAGAAGTTTGACGCTCCCCTGCCTAAAGGCGCGGGGATTCTTGGTTCAACGACACTCCTTACAACTAAAAGGAATCAGTCTCGCCGATTCGACCCCTCCCTTGACAAATTAACAAAAAAGCAATTTTATCAAGAGCGGCAATTAGTTCCAGTGGGATATATCTCCCCAAGCGTAAATTCTCGTGCGCCCCACGATACTCGAAAAAGCAAATTTCTTAACCACTGGTTTTCGGTACTCTGTCGAGTCCGGTGCGTTTTTTAAGAGGTTGTTCGCGCCTCATGTACTGGTATCGCTTTACGTCGTCAACTTAAGACAGTACCGACGAATCCTGTCTGTACCAGGCTACTTTCTTAGAATAGCATCAAAGCCGTCCTATAAGGACGGGGCTTGAAACCCATTATTCTTGGTCAATTTTGCCTATGGGAAATTTCCCACAGCTTTTCGATCCGTGACTACAATTGATCTAGTTGCCTTATTTTCTCCTTCGATCGCGTCAGTACCAGATCAATCGTGTTTGAAATAATTTTAATTTTTATTTTTGCCCTTATGCCTTTGTTAATTTCTCTGTTGCTACTGAGAAAAGCTAAACAGAGATGGCAAGCAAGACTCCGGCAAATGAGAAATTTTCGTCAGAGACAGACTATTGCTTCTCCGTCGAGAGAAGGATCTCGCTTTGAGATTGGTAATTATTTTATCGGCGATCTTACCTGTCGTTATAATGCGCGATCGCCTCACGTTCGCTGTGCTGTTAATCCTGATGGTCCTTGTGAGGGTTGTCGCCATTATGAAGCTAGAGATTAAGCTTTTTCGTCGCTCTTAATTTAACTTTTAGCTTTAACCAATCATCAGAATCGAGCGGTAAAAATTCGGCTGCAAAATTACCAAACCGAGCGAAATATTTACCCAAAATTTTAATTTTCTACTTGCATTAAATCTTGAAAAAGCTTGGCTATTTTTCGCCCAAAATTAATTTGACGATGTCAAGATAATGAAATATTTTTGGGGCTAATTCTGTCGCCAGCCCGATTTGGGGGTCACCACGATCGGGTAAGGTATTGTAAAACGTACTCCTATAGTTACACAAGATTGAACCAAGACAAATGCTGGATAATTCACTAACTCTAGTGAAAAATTCCTGTCTCAGCAAAAATTAACTAAACATGGTAAATTCACCAACTAATTCAAATTACTTCTTTATTGTTGGTATTGGCGCTTCTGCGGGCGGAATCGAGGCACTAAAACGCTTTTTTGGCAATCTCCCTAACGATCCGAATGCTGCTTTTGTAGTAATGCAGCATTTGTCTCCGAATCATAAAAGCATGATGACACAAATTCTGCAAAGAGAGACTTCCTTGCCTGTGGCTGCCATTGAAGACGAGGTACTGGTTGAACCGGGTAATGTCTACGTCTTACCGCCTGCGAAAAATGTCATGCTTCAAGAGAGACGATTGCAGTTAGAGGAACCTTCGGGTAACTTTGCGAATACGATCGATAATTTTTTCTACTCTTTAGCCACAAATTGGGGAGAAAAAACCATTGCGATTGTCTTGTCAGGGACAGGAGAAGATGGAAAAGAAGGACTAGAAGCAGTGAGTCAAGCAGGGGGAATTGCTTTGTTGCAGTCCCCGGAAACCGCTCAGTTTACCAGTATGCCAGCGAGTGCAGCGATTTCGGGTATTGCTGATGAAATTCTTTCTCCAAAAGATTTGGCGCGAACAGTATTTGATTTAATTCGCTTTGCGGATACTTACCCCACCACTTCACCCCAACAAACCAAAGCGATTGATTCATTACGACTTCAGCAAATCCTGGATATTCTAGCGGAACACGAAGATATTGACTTTTCTCATTACAAAATTAGCACTCTCTCCCGGCGGATTCGTCATCGCTGCACCCTCACCCAAAATCAGAACTTAAACAATTATATTCGCCTCTTGGAAACCTCCGAAGAAGAACAGAAATTACTTCGCCAAGACTTGCTGATTGGGGCGACTTGTTTTTTCCGCGATCGCCCCGTTTGGGAATTTCTTGAATCAGAAATCATTCCTGAATTAGTAGAGAAACTTCAGCCCCAGGAACAATTGAAAGTTTGGGTAGCTGCTTGCGCCACCGGAGAAGAAGCTTATACGATCGCGATGCTCGTTTATGAAGCAATCGAAAAGAGTAACAAATCCATTCAAGCAAAAATCTTTGCTACCGATCTCGATCAACACGCCTTAGAAATAGCCGCGCGGGGTACTTATCCCGAAGCGATCGCTAACGATGTCTCCCCCGAACGCTTAGAAAAACATTTTACCTACGATGGCAATCAATACCAAATCAAGCGATCGCTGCGAGAAATGCTCATCTTTGCTCCCCACGACTTAGTGAAAAATGCGGGCTTTGCCAAAATGAGCTTAGTCACTTGTCGCAACGTGCTGATTTATATGCAGCCCCAACTTCAGCAGCAAGTCCTTCGCTTGTTGCATTTTGCCCTTCTCCCCGAAGCAGTTTTAGTGTTGGGAAGTTCCGAAGCCTTGGGAGATTTATCCTCTGAGTTTCGATCGATTAATTCCAAATGGAAGATTTTTCGCAAACGTCGAGGTTCTTCCCTCTCAATTATCCCCATCGCTCGACAGACAATCCTTACCCCCGTCCACTCTAATCTTCGCACCAGAAGCAGACCGAATCAACTCGATCGCCTGATCGAAGAAGTCTTTAAATATTCCTTCATTCAACGCCAGATGACTTGCTTGCTGGTGAATCGAGAAAATCAACTTTTGCGCGTCTTTTACAACTCAGCGAACTTACTTCAGTTTCCCGTGGGGGAAGCAATTCTCGATATTACCGAACTGGTGCATCCTGCGCTCAAGCTACCCCTCTCCACCGCT
>NZ_JAAHBQ010000075.1 GCF_020144665.1 Oscillatoria salina IIICB1
GAATTACGGTGCGTAATTAGGGTGTGTAATTACGGTGCGTTTTTTTTAACCTACCAAGGGTTAAGCTAAGTTGAGTAACGTTACTCACCACTGATTTAGTAGCATCATTAACTACAGTCATACTTCAGGAGGTTAAAATGAGTAACACTTGAGGGAAATGGGTTTTTGTTACAACAAGAAAAGCTGAAAGCCTTACACTGTAAAGAGTCTAAAGAAGTAGTTTTGCTTCTTGTCCATAAGCTTGCCAAGCTAAATCTACTAAGCCATTCACAATTGCTGCGGCTACCACGGCGCTACCTTTACGTCCGTCAATGCGAATATGAGGAGTCAAAGAATCGTTTAGTCTTTCCTTGGCTACATCTGCACCGACAAAACCCGAAGGAGTACCAATTACCAAAGCAGGGCGAATTTCCTCCGCTTCAATTAACTCTACCAAAGCCGTCAGTGCGGTTTGTGCTTGACCAATGGCAAAAATTCCTTCTGGATAACGTCTGGCTAAAGTTTGTATTCCCCAAGCTGCCTGAGTTTTATACTTTTGGGGTCTAGTGAGAGTTTCCATACTGCAATAAACAGGATTAGCAAAAGTGTTTTGAATGCGAGGGGTAATGC
The DNA here is from genome assembly GCF_020144665.1 of Oscillatoria salina IIICB1. Taxonomy (NCBI): domain Bacteria; kingdom Bacillati; phylum Cyanobacteriota; class Cyanophyceae; order Oscillatoriales; family Oscillatoriaceae; genus Oscillatoria; species Oscillatoria salina. Next base: position 610 of record NZ_JAAHBQ010000075.1, read on the forward strand.
CAACCTGTACCATTGGTACATCGACGACAATTGTCGTCCGAGCCGCCAAAGCTGCTGCTCCAGCTTGAAGGGCTCGTTCTGAAAAACGAATTAAAGATTTATATTCAAAATCAGCAGTTTCGTAGATTACTCGACGAACAATTTCGTATTCTGCCGGAGAAAAAATATGTTCGCCAATTTCCCTATCGATAATTGCCAGACTTTGAGCATCGGTTGAATGCCATTCCATTTTTTCTTTTGCTCGCCTAATCGATATTCACTCGATCTTAAGAATAGCTTTGATTGAGTACCGTGGCGATCGCGATTATAACTGGGAAACATTCACTAAAATCAATTTGAGCTTGTCGAGAGAAAGCATGAAGGAAGCAATTTAATTCACTTTTTTGTTAAATTGTCAAGACTATCTATTAACCATTTTTTACTTTTGAGACTTTAGTCCTTCATGCGGAAATATTTTCTCTACAAGCACCAAAAAAGCACTAATAGTTAACTAGGTTTCAGAAGTAGTAGACTGATTTACTACTGGTGAAAGGTAAGCAACTAAAGCACCGAGAACAAAACCGATAATATTACGGAACAAAGGTAAAAACTCCGAGGTACGTGTAACCACGGGTCCAATACCGAACGCCACGAACAAAATTCCCCATAAAGGAGAGAAAATCAAAGCCCACTGCCAAGCAACGATTTGATTTTTTTTGCGCGGAATGGCAGCTAAACCGAAAACTACCCCGCCAATAACTGAAGTTATCAGTGTCAGAATCCATTGTTCTCGCGGTAGTCCGGGAACTACGCCACAGCCGCCCTTACTCAGACATTGCTTAACTACATCTAAAGATTTGGCGATTGAGTTATTTTCGCCGTTGTCCCGAACAAAGTAAAGATTGCCGAAGCGGGTTTGTAACTCTACCCAAAAAGTCCGAGGTAGCAGTTGATAAACATCATCGCCAACGTTGAAAGCTAGGAGATTACCTCCTCTACCGTCTGCTACGAGTAAAACACTTTTATCATCAAGTCCCCAATAATTTTTTACTGCTCGACCTGGGGTTTGGTCGTATTGGGTTAGTACCCGTAACTTCCAACCTGTTTGGGCTTCAAAATTTTTAATCTCTTGGGCGAGGGTTTCTTCCTGAAGCGAGGGTAGGAAGTTAGCTAAATCGATAATCGGGGTTTCGTAGTTTGGTAGTAACTCTGGATTATCGAATGCCCAGGCTGCGGGGGCAACTGCCCAAGTAGATAAAGCCAGAACTAAGGCGGCTACGGATAATAAAAGTCTTTTGAGAAAACGATGCTGCATGGTTGTGCTAACTAAATTTTTCCAAGTGAACCACAAGTTTGTGAAAAAGTATGAGATTCTTTACAGTTTTTTACCTTATTTTAATCTTAATTAAAAATTGAAAAAAATCTAGGCTAGGTGAGATTACTCTTGGTTTTCTCCTCAAGTAGGCAGGTGAAAGGGGTTTTGCGTCGGTCTGGCGAGCAAAAGCTTTAATGCACAAAAAAAGATAAATGTCAACTATTAAATGATAGAGACAGGAAAAATGATGTCTATAGGTTAAGAAATATAAAGAAAGAGGAGAGATTAATCCTCATAGCGAGGAGAGCGATCGCCAGTTTCAGTATCTCCCGACGAGCGATCGCTTTGACTTCGTGGTGCAGGATAAGTTGGTGGAGGAGACTCTAAAATCGCACTCTCTCTTGCCCTCATTGCTTCCAGAGAACGACGTTTAGGCGTAGGACGCTTAAACGTTTGCCATGCGGCTTTCATGCCAGCCATAACGCTTTTAGTGCCAACTTGGACATTACTCGCCTGCTTTTTCGCCACACTGAGACTATCATCAACTTGCTTAACCACTCCAGAAGCATTTCTCACACCTTGATTAATATCATCAGTCAACTCACTAATTTCCAAACCAGTCAAGCGTATAGCTTCCAGAGTCGGAGGAAACTCTCGGCGGAGAGTATCAAATAATTTTTCTGCACTGCGGGCTGCCCGTCCCAATTCTTGTAGGGCAGGTAAGGCTGCTATTAACACAGCAGTTAAGCTGACTGCGACTAGCAGAATCGACAGTCCGAGCCAAAATAAAGGGTCAATCACACTCTTGGTAGTCTATCAATCGTTATCAGAAACACTAGAAGTAGCAGAGGAATCAGAAGAAACTTCGCGGGAATGCTTAATTTGTTGAGCTTCGAGTTGAGTAGCCTCAACTCCCGCCGCGATCGCTTCGCGAAGTCGAGTTAGCGTATCGTCCCAATTGTGCAATGCTGATTCTGAGAGACGATCTGCTTGTAACTGCACGCTGCTTGACAAATCCTCTGCTAACTCTGGTAAAGCATCAGCAGATTTTTTGATTAGCTGTCTGGTTTCTCTCCCCGTGCGAGGAGCAACTAACAAACCGATTATAGTGCCAAGGGTACTGCCGACCACCATACCCCCAACGAATGCTCCTAAATTTTTTTTTGACATATTCTGCTTTCTGGTGCTGTTTACCGATAATTTTAGTGGGGATTGGGGAGGAGGGGATTGGGGAGGAGGGGATTGGGCATTGGGGAGGAGGGGACTGGGTTCAGTTATCAGTGAACAGTTACCAGTGAACAGTTACCAGGGAACAGTTACCAGGGAACAGTTACCAGTTAACAGTTACCAGTTAACAGTTTATTCCCTAATTCCTCCAAGTCTTCCCCCTCTTCCTTGTCCCCCAAGTCTCTAATCTCTACGGATAACTGATAACTGGTCACTGAAAACCCCCTCTTCCTTGTCCCCCAAGTCTCTAATCTCTACGGATAACTGATCGCTGAAAACCCCCTCTTCCTTGTCCCCCAAGTCTCTAATCTCTACGGATAACTGATAACTGTTCACTGAAACCCCCTGCGTCGTCTTGACAAAAACTGTCCTCGTCGATTTTGTCGCCGGAAAACCGTTAATCCTAGACTTAAAACTGTTAAAAGTAGTTGCACTCGTTGCAGTTGAACCTGTAGTTTCTGATAGCGTCCTCTCAGATTACTGGTTCCTTTCTGTCCAAGATAAATAAAGTAAGGGGCAGAATGAAAGATATTATAGATGCTACGCTCAACGTTATTCAGGGTAATTGTCACTTGTGCGAGTACCCGACGGATTTTCCAGATACGCCAAGCAAGATAAAGATTTATAACAGCAATCAGTAGATTGCAAACGACAACTAAGGTCAGCATTTTTCCTTTCTTCCATCTGCACGTACCAGCACTATCTCTGGCAAGCTGATTGATTATAGACTACAGCACAAACCAGACAGATGAAAGCACTAGAAGTTAATAGTATCAGTAAGAGTTACCGTCAGGGTGGACAATTGGTTAAGGCTGTGCGTGGGGTTTCTTTATCTCTCAAAGCTGGAGAAGTTCTTGCCTTTCTGGGTGCCAATGGTGCAGGAAAAACGACGACAATTAAAATTATTGCTGGCTTGATCGAACCAGATACGGGTTGGGTGAATATTGCTGGAGACGATCCCCATCGTAACCCAAAAGCTTTGCGCCGTCTGGGTGCTGTGTTGGAAGGAAATCGTAATCTTTACTGGCGATTGACTCCGGAGGAAAATTTAGAATATTTTGGCATTCTCAAGGGTTTAAGTCGGAGTGTGGCGCGTCGTCGTGCGAAAAATCTTTTAGATCGTTTTGAGTTGATGGATAAGCGCCAAATGACGGTACAAACTCTGTCGCGAGGGATGCAGCAAAAACTGGCGATCGCTACTGCCTTGATTCATAATCCTAGTTTACTACTTCTTGACGAGCCTACTTTGGGCTTAGATGTGGAAGCTACTCAAAATGTGAAAATGTTGGTGCGAGAAATTGCTAAGGCTGGATGTGCAATTTTGTTGACTACTCACCAACTCGATCTTGCTGAAGAACTTTCCCATCGGGTTGCTATCATCCAAAAGGGAGAAATTGTTGCTCAAGCTTCTACTCGCGAATTAATTAAACGCTTTTCTAGTGCGGCTTACACAATTGAAGTGGAAGGGGAATTAGATTTAATTCAATTGCAAGTTGTTGAAGCTCTCGGCGCGATCGTCCAAAATAATTCTATTATTTATGTACGAGGAAATCAAAGACTCTATGGTGTTTTACAAGTTCTTAAACCCTTGCCTTTACTCAAGGTTAAAAAGGACGGAAATAACTTGACAGAAATTTTTTTACAATTAATCCGAGAGCGTTCGTAATGCTGGAGTTATTTTGGGCTGAGTTTCGTCGCAGTTGGATTGAATTTATTCGTTATCCAATGGAGGCTGTAGGAGGTATTTTTGTTACTACGACTATCTTTTATGGCTTATTTTTGGGTGCCAAATATGTTGCTGGTGCTAGTTTTACTTTGGGCGATCGCTTGGAGGCGATTGTAATTGGTTACGTGCTTTGGACCTTGGTATTGTTTGTAATTAATAATACTGCGATCGGATTACAACATGAAGCGCAAACAGGTACTTTAGAACAAATTTTTCTCTCTCCTTTTGGTGCAACTACTGTGTTTTTGGTTCGCGCGATCGCTTCGTTAATTTTACAGTTGCTTATTGAAGTTATCATTTTAGCAATTATTATCGTTTTAACTGGTTCAAAAATAGAATTTCCTTTGATTTTATTTTTGCCTTTATTAACTGTTTTGATGGGGGCTTATGGTTTAGCTTTTATTATGGGAGCTTTGGCTTTATTATTCAAACGAGTGCAACAGTTGCTTGGTTTATTTCAGTTTACTTTATTATTTTTATTGGCAACTCCTACGGAAACTTTGCCAAAATTTGGACAATTTTTATTTAACTTATTACCAATGACGTTAGGGGCAAATTTACTTCGAGATTTGATGGCAAGAAGTGAAAGTATTAATTGGTTAGAATTAAGTTCGGCTTTGGTTAATGGGTTGATTTATTTAGCTATGGGTTTATTGATTTTTCGTTGGGGTGAAAGAGAGGTAAAAAAGCGGGGCAATTTAGGTGGTTATTAACTTGAATTTAGCTCTAATTATCGCGAATTTTTGTTTGCATATTATCTATTTCTGGACAGTGATAAAGTTGATAATTATAACCGTCAATACTGGGAAAATCTCGCAGATCGATAACGCAGCTATTAAATTCTACTGGTGCATGAAAATTGATTAACCATAAGTCTAGAGGACGTGGAAGTTGTTTGAGAGTTTTTTTGAGAGTTTGTGCTGCTTTTCGATCGCCTTTATAGTTTTGATTTGCTAGTAAGAAATTGACTTTTTCTGCAAAAGAATATTCTTTTAATTCCCAAGCAATACCCATCATTTCTCCTGTTTGCACAAGGGTTTGTTGACTAGTAGTAATTAAAGCTGGTACTTGGGAAGATTCTGCTAAAATTGGGAGAAATAAATCTGGACGATAATATTTTTGATAGCCTAAATTAGCGCTAACAGTTATCCCTCCGAATAATCCCATTAACCAAATAATTACGATGGCAATTTTGCCTGGATCGATCGTCCAAGATTGATTGGCTAGTTTATTTAATAACCAATTATTTGAAGTATCGCTGAGTTGGAATTTTTGCCAATAAACAGCTAGAGATGCACCTAATAAAACGATGACTGCGGGAAAATAAACGAAGTTATATCTTGCACCTCTGGTGATGTCGATACCAAGAAAATAAGTAATGGCAAAAAATATAGCGATCGCGCCGCACGCGAAACCAGCTAAAATAATTATAGGTAAGCGAAAATCCCTTTGCTGCCATTGTTGTTTAATTCCATGATATAAAATTGGAATAGCCCAAATTAAAAAGCAAAGCATCGCTGCACCAGAGATAATTACTATCGTTAAAGATGATGCTTCTACTGGTAGCAAAGTTAGCATAGTAATCCACGCAGCAAGTGCCTGAAAAGGCGGATTAATAATTGCCCAAATATTGCTAGAATCGTTTTTAATCCAATCAGTCATTTCGCTACCGTAGTCTTGGGGAATGAATTTACCAAGCCAAATTAAACCAGTAATAATTGTTCCGATAGCAGCGATGCTGAGACGATAGCAATTTTTGAGGATTCCTGCATAATAATTTTCAGCTTGGCTAGTTCTCATTTGAGATAATAATAAAACGAATAAAGCAATTGCTTCTGCTAAAAGAGTTAAAGTAAAAAAATAATGAATAGTAATTCCCAAACTATTAATCGCTATCCACAAGAATACCAACCAAAACGGTATTTTTTGACCTAACCAAATACGCCTAGCAGCCACGACAAGGCAAGTAAGACTAAAAATAACAAAAACTGTCGCCAAACTGTAATGACGGGCTTCCTGGGCGAGAAAAATGCCGTAGGGAGAAACTGCCATCATCGCCGCAGCTAACTGGGCGACGACGAGGGAACGAAAAGCTAATTTTGCCAGTCCAAAAGTAGCGGGGATTGAAATAACTCCAAACAAAGCAGGTAGCGATCGCGCCGCCCACAAAGAAAGATATCCTTGATTAGTGGGAAAAAGTTGCTGCCACCAATGAACCAAAATAAAATAAACTGGCGGATGGTTGTCACGAAATCGTAAAAGGGAGATAACGTCACCAATATTAGCGTTAGGGTTAGGTTGTAGCGGTTTTAATAGGGTTTCCAGTGAAATAACCTGATTTAAAGGTACTTCTTGATAGCTATTTCCTAAACTAAACACCATTGTGGCAAATTCGTCAGTCCAAGGTGATTTCCCGGTTAAATTAGCAAAACGCAAAATTGTACCGAGAAAAATCCAGAGTAAAAGTAAGAAAATATGTAACCAGCGATTTTGATTTAGAGGTTTCAACTTGCTTTCGGGGAACTAAATGTACTTTAATTGTTTTTCTAGCGTCTCGTGACTGTTGAGAAAACTGAAAATGTTCCGATTTTGACAAGACGATCTCGAATCTAGTTTATCTGTTTGTTGCCGCTTGATAGCTTGCGGGAGAGGATTATTAATGAGATTAATTGATTGGTTAATTGTACTGCTGTACTTGTTATTGACGATGGGTTTGGGGATTTACCTGTCTCGTCGTGGGTCGAAAAGTTTGGTAGATTTTTTTGTATCGGGGCGATCGCTACCTTGGTGGTTAGCGGGGACGAGTATGGCTGCGACGACTTTTTCGATCGATACTCCTTTGTATATTGCCGGAGTTGTGGCTAGTCGCGGTATTGCTGGTAACTGGGAATGGTGGAGTTTTGCGATCGCGCATATTGTTCTCATTTACATTTTCTCACGTTTGTGGCGGCGATCGGAAGTTGTTACTGATGCTGAGTTAACGGAAATTCGCTATGGCGGCAAAATGGCGGCAATTTTACGCGCTACGAAGGCTTTTTTGTTTGCTGTACCCATTAATTGTATCGGCATTGGCTACGCAATGTTGGCAATGATTAAGGTTGTCGATGCTTTGGAATTATGGCAAAGTTTGGGTATCGAACCGGGAAATAATCTGAAAATTTTAAGTGTCATTGGTATTAGTATTTTAGTGCTAGTTTATTCGGGTTTTTCTGGTTTGTGGGGTGTTGTTGCCACAGATTTTTTCCAATTTTTCCTGGCTTTATTCGGCGCAATTGTCGTGGCTATTTTTGCTGTTAATAGTGTCGGCGGAATTCATGCACTTATTCCCGCAGTCCAACAAGCAACGGAACAAGATGTTCTCTCTTTAATTCCTTTTAGTTTCCAAAATGGCGGTTTGACTTGGAGTGACACAGCAGGAATTACAGCTACTACCTTTTCGGCTTACGTTTTTGTCCAATGGTGGTCATTTCGGCGCAGTGATGGCGGTGGCGAATTCGTCCAACGTTTGGCGGCGGCTAAAGATGAAGCCGAGGCAGAAAAAGCAGCCTGGTTCTTTAATATTTTGCACTATATTGTGCGTACTTGGCCCTGGATTATTGTCGCTTTAGTGGCAATTATAATTTATCCGAATTTAGAAGATCCAGAGTTAGGTTATCCTAAATTAATGCTTGACTTTTTGCCACCAATAATGTTGGGATTAGTTGTAGCTTCTTTAGTAGCGGCGTTTATGAGTACCGTTTCCACTTCAATTAACTGGGGTGCTTCTTATCTTACCAACGACCTTTATTTGCGCTTTATTAAGCCTGATGCTACTCAAGCCGAGTTAGTTTATGTCGGACGGATAGCGTCAATTTTAGTAACAGTTTTAGGCGCGATCGCAGCTTTTTATGCTACAGATGTAGCTACGGTGTTTCGTCTCGTGATTGCGATCGGTACAGGACCTGGTTTAGTCTTAATTTTACGTTGGTTTTGGTGGCGAGTTAATGCCGCAGCCGAATTAGCCGCAATGTTAGGTGGTTTTTTTGTTGGTTTGATAACAACTTTTTTTGCTGGATTTAACGATATTTTTGCCGATTTTGGCTTACGTTTGCTAGTAATTTCTGGGACTACAGCGCTACTTTGGATTACAGTTATGTTGCTGACACCACCAGAATCAGATGATACTTTAGATGAATTTTATCGCCGCGTCCGCCCTGGTGGTTGGGGTTGGAAACGTCAGCAAGAACGCACTGGTTTACAACCCGTACAAAAGTTAAGTTTAGATATTCTCCGTGTGGTTGTGGCTACTTTTGCTTTATTTGGCGCAATGTTCGCTATTGGTGGCTTTTTGTTATTAGAACCAGTTACAGGTTGGGTATCTTTAATTATTGGCGTTGTCGCTTCGTTTTGGTTACGTCAACTTAGTAAGAAAAAAGTCATGCCAATGCCTAGACCTGGATTAGATGATAGTGATTGGTAATTGGTGATTGGTGATTGGTGATTGGGGATTGGGGATTGGGGACTGGGTAATTAGGAAATAGATAGGATAAACTGGTAATTGGTAACTGGTAAATGTTCTCTGTTCACTGAAATTTACTCACCACAATAGACAATCAAATCGATTTCGATATCACCTAAGCCAGCTAAACTGATAATTCCTACCGTGGTTCGACTGGGAAACTTACTAGGCTGAAAGTAAGAGGCGTAAATCTCGTTAACTGTTTGATAATAACGAAAATCAGTGACGAAAATTCGCGCCATAACTACTCGGTCAAAATCGGTTCCTGCGTGGGTTAAAACTCGCTTTAAATTTTCCATGACTAGCTGAGTTTGTTCGGCAATTGTACCTTTGATGATTTCTCCGGTTTCAGGATTTTCTGGTAATTGTCCCGTCACAAACAGAAAATCACCTGCTTTGACCGCGTGGGAATAAGGAGCAACCGGAGGTAAAATATTGTCAGGTAGTGTAATATATTGCAGCATTTTTAATCCTGTTACTTCAGAAAATTTAAAGTAAGAATTGATGATTTTTGCCTAACGATAAGTTAAGCAAAATCATGAAAGTATTAAGTTATTAATAGTAACATGAGCTTTGCTGAGAAAAATCATGATTTAAGAAAGTTGATTCTCTTGGTTCAGTGTGTCACAGTTATGGAGACAGTGGAAAAAAAAGAGAACGCGATCGCTTCGTGACGCTGAGATAAATTTTTTTATTGATTACTTACTTTCTCTTTTTGAGATATAATAATAAATTTGCAGTATAATCACGCTTGCACGAAAGGAGACAGCTTTATGGCTCGGATGTACTACGACGAAGACGCTAATTTAGACTTACTTACAGGCAAAACAATTGCAATTATTGGTTATGGTTCTCAGGGTCACGCTCACGCCCTTAATCTTAAAGATAGTGGCATGAATGTCATTGTCGGGCTGTACCCAGGCAGTAAATCTGCTCAAAAAGCAGAAGCAGCAGGATTAAAAGTACACACTGTTGCAGAAGCGGCTAAAGCAGCAGATTTAATTATGATTTTGCTGCCTGATGAAGTGCAGAAAACAGTATATAAAAATGAAATTGAACCTAATTTGCAAGCAGGCAATATTTTAGCTTTTGCTCATGGTTTTAACATTCATTTCGCACAAGTTGTACCGCCACCAGACGTAGATGTAATCATGGTTGCGCCCAAAGGACCGGGACATTTGGTCAGACGTACTTACGAACAAGGACAAGGAGTTCCTTGTTTATTTGCTGTCTTTCAAGATGCCACAGGTCAGGCACGCGATCGCGCGATGGCTTATGCTAAAGGTATCGGTGGTACTCGCGGTGGTATCCTCGAAACGAGTTTCCGAGAAGAAACAGAAACCGATCTTTTTGGCGAACAAGCTGTTCTTTGTGGCGGTTTAAGTGCTTTAATCAAAGCAGGTTTTGAAACTTTAGTTGCTGCTGGTTATCAACCCGAATTAGCTTATTTTGAATGCCTACATGAAGTTAAATTAATTGTTGATTTAATTGTTGAAGGCGGATTAGCTAATATGCGCGATAGTATCTCTAATACTGCTGAATATGGAGATTACACTCGCGGTCCGCGTATCGTTACCGATGAAACTCGCGCCGAAATGCGGAAAATTCTCCAAGAAATTCAATCCGGTCAATTTGCCCGCGAATTTGTCTTAGAAAATCAAGCAGGTAAACCCGGATTTACTGCGATGCGTCGTCAAGAAGCCGAACATCCAATTGAAGATGTTGGTAAAGATTTGCGCGCAATGTTTAGCTGGATGAAAAACAAGTAGTTACTAATGGGTGAGTGTCAAGAATTTTTCACTCACCCACTCGCTTTCAATAAAGACACAATTATCGTTTGTTATCTACTTCTTCTACAGCTTTTTCAGTTCGTTCATTAGGATTGGTAAATTCTTTATCGGGGAATAAACCAACAATAAATTGATTAATACTTTGGCGAGTATTTTTACTAGCCTTACCTAAAGATCCCGGCAGGACAGTATCGCCAATCCCGATAAACAGTAACACCAAAATACCGATAATCGTCCACAGATTTTTAGAACGCATAACCGCCTCCTGTACGAGGGGACTACTTCTCCTTTATTTTATCTCATAAACTTTCTCGTAGGATTGTTGACGAAAACCAAGTCAAAGTGACAGAAGACCTCAACGTTAAAGGCATGATGAAAAACCATTGTCTAGCGAAAGCTATCGGACAAGTAGGATAGGGAATGTTCATGACTATGCTTAAATATAAAGCAGAGAATGACGGCAAAACTTACATCGAAGTTGAGAGATTTTCCCTAGTTCTCAGACTTGCCATGTGCGTCTCAATCAGGTAGGTAGCTTACCTCTTGATATCAGACAATGGACTTACCAAAACTGCCAAACAACACACGACAGAGATATCAATGCAGCAATTTCTCTCAGAGACGAGGGACTACGAATTTTGACCTGCGGGACGCAGGATCGAGCCTATCGTCAGGCTGTAAGTCGTAGTAAGAGAGGACGCAAGAAATCTACTACTACGCTAGTCTCTGGGTAGGAAGCCCGTGCTGTACGTTTGCGTCAGCGTTGCGTAGTTCACCAGATACCTATGGCAATGGCCGCGATCGCTACTATCAAAATTATTTATCTTCGGGATTACCTAATTGTTTTATATCTATCTTTACTTTGTCAACCATAGGTATTAATCTATATATTAGAGCGATCGATCCCCAACAGCGAACTTAGTTAGGAAAACTAATCGCTGTCATTAGATAAATTTATCGATCGAGTTTAATCAGACAAGCAGAGGTAAATTGATGACACAAATTTTCAGCCAGACAGTCTGGTTGGTTCCTTGCTATGCCTTAATAGGAGCAATTCTCGCCTTACCTTGGTCGCCGGGAATAATTAGCAAAACCGGACCCAGACCAGCAGGATATATTAACATTTTGATGACATTTTTCGCGTTAGTTCACAGTGTATTTGCCTGGAGCGAAACTTGGAAACAACCAGCAAGAGAATTGTCATTTAGTTGGCTTCATGCTGCTAGTTTAAACATAAATTTAGAATTAGAAATTTCCTCATTAACTATCGGCGGGTTAATTTTAGTCACAGGGATGAATTTACTCGCTCAAATTTACGCAATCGGCTACATGGAAATGGATTGGGGCTGGGCGCGTTTCTACTCCCTCTTAGCATTATTTGAAGCGGGAATGTGTACTTTAATGATTTGTAATTCCCTCTTCTTTAGTTATGTAATGCTCGAAATTCTTACCCTAGGAACTTATTTATTAATTGGCTTTTGGTTTAATCAATCTTTAGTAGTAACTGGAGCGAGAGATGCTTTTTTAACCAAGCGGGTAGGAGATTTATTTCTGTTAATGGGAGTAGTTGCCTTGCTACCTTTAGCAGGAACTTGGAACTTTGATAAATTAGCAGCTTGGGCAGAAACCGTAAATCTAGATCCGAAAGTAGCAACATTATTAAGTTTAGCTTTAGTTGCCGGACCTTTAGGTAAATGCGCTTTATTTCCCTTACATTTGTGGTTAGATGAAGCAATGGAAGGACCTATTCCGGCGACAATTTTGCGGAACAGTGTCGTCGTTTCCACAGGTGCGTGGGTGTTGATCAAAATTCAACCAGTAATTGCTTTATCACCCATTGGTACAGACATAGAAATTTTTATCGGCGCAGTCACCGCCATCGGTGCATCCTTAATTGCCATTGCTCAAATCGATCTTAAGCGATCGCTGTCTTACTCGGTTAGTGCTTACATGGGTTTGACGTTCGTCGCCATAGGTACAGGACAATTGGAAACCGCCCTAGTTTTACTTTTCACCTATTGTGTAGCAATGGGATTATTAGTAATGAGTATCGGCGGTATAGTTTTGAATAATATCGCCCAAGATTTAACTCAATATGGCGGTTTATGGTCGCGTCGTCCTATTTCCGGTATTTGTTATTTAGTCGGCGCAGCTTCTTTAATAGGTTTACCACCATTAGGAGGTTTTTGGGCGCTAGTACAAATGACAAATAACCTCTGGCAAACTCAACCTTGGTTAGCAGGAGTAGTATTAATAGTTAATGGCTTAACTGCTTTCAGCGTCACCCGTAAATTTGGACTAATTTTTACCGGAAAACCCAAACAAATGACCGTGCGATCGCCAGAAGGTTTGTGGGCATTAGTTTTACCAATGACAATTTTAATGGGATTTGCTCTCCACGTTCCCTTGCTTTTGTCCCAAGGGAATTTGTTACCTGAATGGGGAAGTTTAGCAAAGGGAGCAATTATTAGTTTAATTGTTTCTTCAGTAGTTGGTTGCGGACTCAGTGCCTCGATTTATGGCAACGAAAACTGGCAAAAACCAGTGCAATTGCGTCCGAAATTTGTTCAAGACTTTTTCGCCTACGACCTTTATACCGCGCAAATTTATCGCCTGACAATTGTCTTCATTGTTGACTTAGTTTCTAAGCTAATCTATTGGTTCGATCGCTACATTGTTGATGGCTTCGTTAATTTTATTGGCTTAGTAACAATTTTTAGCGGTCAAACTTTAAAATACAACGTTTCCGGTCAAACTCAATTTTACGTGCTTTCGATTTTAGTCGGAATAGCACTTTTAGTCGCTTGGATTTCTTTTCCTGTTTTATCTCAACTTTCTAGCTTATTAGGTGGCTAGATATTCTTCGAGACGCGCCACGGCGCGTCCCGACATCAGTTACTAAAAAAAAACAAAGGATTATTATGCTCAGTGTCTTACTTTGGTTGCCCATTTTGGGGGCAATAATTGTCGGGATATTACCGCAAAAAATGCCGCTCGATCGTTTACGTCAAGTAGCAGCCGCTTTCGCGATCGCTATTTTCGGTTGGACGATTTTCCTCTTAACCCAGTTCGATCTCAACACTCCCGGATTACAATTTAGTGAATATCTCAATTGGGCAGAACCGATTGGTTTAAGCTACAGCTTAGGCGTTGATGGTTTATCTTTACCCTTAATAGCTTTAGGTGGTTTTCTCACCTGGATCGCAATTTATAGCAAAGGCGATAAACTAGAACGTCCTCGACTTTATTATGCGTTAGTTCTGCTCGTATATGCAGGAATTGCTGGCGCATTAATGGCGCAAAATCTGTTGCTTTTCGTCCTCTTTTATGAATTAGAACTGATTCCCTTTTACCTTTTAATCGGTATTTGGGGAGGAGAAAAGCGCGGCTATGCAGCCATCAAATTTTTACTTTATACAGCAGTTTCAGGACTTTTAGTCTTAGCTGCTTTCTTGGGAATCACTTTTCTCAGCGAGTCTACCAGCTTCGACTACGAGACAATCACTACCCAAGGATTAGGGTTAAAAACCCAATTAATTTTACTAACAGCATTACTAATTGGTTTTGGCATTAAAATTCCCTTAGTTCCTTTACATACTTGGATGCCAGATGCTTATGTAGAATCTTCACCAGCAGTAGCAATTTTAATGGGAGGAATTCTGGCAAAATTAGGAACTTACGGCTTAATTCGCTTCGGTTTACAACTATTTCCCGACACTTGGTACTTAGTTGCACCCGGATTAGCCGTTATCGGGACAGTTAGCGTCATTTACGGTGCGTTAAGCGCGATCGCGCAAAAAGATATCAAGCGCATGGTAGCATACAGCTCCATCGGTCACATGGGCTATATTTTAGTCGCGGCGGCTGCGGGAACCGAGCTCAGCATTTTGGGTGCAGTAGCGCAAATGATTAGTCACGGACTAATTTTAGCTTTACTATTTCATTTAGTAGGAATTGTTGAACGCAAAACTGGTACTCGCGAGTTAAACGTTCTCAATGGTTTAATGAATCCAATTCGCGGCTTACCTTTAACTAGCGCTTTGTTAATTAGTGCAGGAATGGCAAGTGCTGGTATTCCTGGATTAGTCGGTTTTGCGGCTGAATTTATTGTTTTCCAAGGTAGTTTCTCCCGCTTTCCTCTACCAACTTTACTCTGTATTATTGCCTCTGGATTGACAGCAGTTTATTTTGTAATTCTGCTTAACCGTACCTGCTTCGGCAAGTTAGATAATGACCTCGCATATTACGGGAAAACAGGTTGGTCAGAACGCATTCCCGCTTTGATTTTAACTGTGACTATTTTTGCTTTAGGAATTCAACCAAATTGGTTAGTACGTTGGATTGAACCAACTACTAATCGCTTAGTTGCTGCTATTAATACGAACGTTCAAGTAGCAACTAGCAAACCAATCAATTCGCATTTTTTAAATTTCCCTAAAAATGAAGAAGTTAAGGCTTTAGCTAGGGAAAAAGCGGGTTAAAGTCACTTATTAATTACTAGAGGGCTAAAGCCCTCACTACAAACCAACTAATCGGAAAAACAACAATGGTACAAACTACAACCGAAACCAAAACTTTATTACCTCCATCTCAACACGAATTTGCTGATATAATTCATCGGCTTGAAGCTGGTGGCTCGATGTTACCAGATACGCCAGAAAATCTAATGCAAATTATCGGCATTTATAAAGCTTATGCCGTACCAATGGATTTTTATTGGCGGGATTTACTTTATATCGCTGAACGAGTCTTTTTAAATCCTTTACCTTTCTTTAAATACTTCCTTCCTCAGTCATATTTAGATTTGCACAATCACTATGCAGGTGATGATGCAGACTTGCGAATTTGGCGAGGTGAAGCAACAGTCCATCCGGAACTTTTGGCATTTATGGAAAAGGGAGAAACCTTCAAAATGCCAAAGCTTTTCCATCATTTATGGCACGATCGCATCAATATGGAATTTGCTGAAGCTTGTATGCGGGCAATGTTTTGGCATGGTCGAGATATGGGTTGGGGTAAGTTTGATGCTTACTTAGATACCGAAGAATATAAAGCTAATGCCGATCGAGCAATTAAAGCTTATTTCAAGTACAATCCGGCGATGTTGGGATTGTATAAATTGTTCCCAGAAATGTTCGTTGAACAAGTTAGGCAGTTATCTTATTATTCTAATTTGGGATTGTTTTGGGAAGTGATGGCTCCGGTTTTCTTTGAAATGTCGGATCTCTATGATGAAGGTAAGTTAACGACAATTCCTGAAGCCATGAATTTCCTGGTTAACGGGATTTTTGCGGTTGCAGGTCGTCCGATTTATCATCATGCTTATATTCGCGGTGAATGCTACGAAATTATCCCTAAATCTCAAGGTTTTACCTGGTTGTATGAAGCAGCATTACCTTATGTAGAAGCTGTATTTTATCGGACTTCTCCCTTTCGAGGTACTAAGTCATACAATGCCCAAGCAAGACAAGTACCTGACGACCAAAAAGACTTTCATTATGGCATTTTATATGCAGATGTTTTTCCGGTGGGAACTGCTGGTATTCCCCCAACATTGTTAATGGATGATATGCTTCATTTTTTGCCGCCTTATCTGAAGGAATATTACCAGCAACATTGTCGCGGTGAAGCAGATATGCTCATCCAATTAGGGATTACTTTCCAACGTTCGATGTATAACGTAACTTCTGCGGTTATTCAAGCCTTGCGACAGGCTTTACTTTATCCTTTGGACGATTCTAATCCCAAACATTTACAGAAAAATCGTCAATTTTTTGAATCACAATTGGAGAGATTTAAGCGCGAGGAAGCGCGTTTAAGAAATATTCAAACACCAGAATATCGCTAAGAAAAAATATTGGGCGATTGAGCAAAACTCAATCGCGTTTTTATTTTAGAGGTCAAACTATTTGTCTCGAAGATCGTGTCCAATTTATTATTATTAGCCATTAGCTTAGGGGTTATTGGGGCTGGCTTGAAAATTCGAGAAGAAGTTTTTCGTTTGTCAGTAGCTTTAACTGGAGTATTTTTGTTGGTTTGGGGCTTTGCTTTAACGCCCCTTCACCACCAATTAATAATTGAGTTATGTTTGCTTGTTCTTGTTGGCTTGATTTGGTCGCGTTACTTGAAAAGCTAATTAAAGTTTAGTTTTGAGTTTAACTTGAGCTAAAATGATGATTTAGCGGGAAAAACTGCAAACTAACTAATGTTAACTCCTGGAGTTAACCCATTAAAATAACGTTATCAATAACGTGAATTACGCCATTATCGGCTTCAATATCTGCGGCAATTACTGAAGCATTTTTCACTTCAAAACTATCAGAACAGTCGATAGAAATAGGCGAACCTTCCACCGAAATAACAGAATCAACTTTTGCTAGGTCAGCTTGCATTAATTTGCCAGATACGACATGATAGGTTAAAATACGGGCAAGCTGAGGAGGATTTTGCAAAAGTGTTTGTACGGTTCCCGGTGGAAGTTTAGCGAAGGCTTCGTCATTGGGAGCAAAAACGGTGAAAGGTCCAGGACTTTTTAAGGTTTCTACCAAGTTGGCTGTTTTAACTGCTGTTACTAAACTTTGGAAAGAACCAGCGCTAACTGCAATATCAACAATATCAGGCATGATTTTACTAGAGCTTTAGTTTCTTGAAAACTTTAGATTAGTATTATTTTACTGGATTTTTAAGCAGATAGGTGAAATTTTCCCATTATTCACTTAAAACCATCACTTCCTGGGGATGTTGATTGGCGAAAAATAATCAAAAAATAAAGCGTTGCTTTCTCAACTGAAAGACTATCCAGCGTCGAGAGCATCTACTCGTGAAGATATGCGCCCACATCTACCAAGTTTATTCCTGGGGAGAAAACAACGCAAGTCGGTTTGCAGTAGCTTATGCTTATAACAGTTTAAAGTTAATACAGGTAGTTGACATCTATAAAGAGACTGAGACTTTTGGGAAATAAATCATCTTTAGATAGATGTATTCTTGAAGGTGTTTATAGTAAACCAGAAAAGATAAGCAACGGTTGCAAAAAGTGAGTTGGAAGACAGTTTGGGATCTGCTCAAGGGAACGTTTGCTGAATGGCAATATAAGCAAGTAAGTATTTTAGCATCGTCGATCGCTTACTATGCTGTATTTTCCCTCGCACCGCTAGTGGTAATTACGATCCGAATTGTCGGTGCTATTTTTGGGGAAGCATCAGCACAGGATGACATTGTTGATTTAGCACAAAGTGTTGTTGGTGTCAAAGGTGCGGGAATTATTGCTACAGCGATCGCTAATAGTCAAGCAGCTAGTAGCAATCAAAGTCCGTTGAGTTTAACAGTTAATGTTGCTATTCTTGGTTATGGTGCTTCGCGGGTTTTCGTGCAAATGCAACGATCGCTTAATCGGGTTTGGGATGTAAAACCAGTACCAAAACGCAGTATAATTCACTATCTTAGCAAGCGATTATTGTCGTTTGTGATGGTATTAATAATTGCTTGTTTGCTGATTTTTTCTTTTGCGGTTAATACTTTTGTCAGCTATTCTCTCAGTGTTTTTGATGCTAATATTCCTGGTATAGACTATCTTTGGACAATTGTTAACTCGCTACTTTCAGTTTGTTTAATTACGCTGTTAGTAACTTTAATTTACCAAATTTTACCTGACACAAAGGTGAAATGGCGCGATGCAATTGTTGGCGCGATCGCTACTGCTATTTTGTTTGTAACGGGACAATTTTTGTTTGGTTTATTTTTAGGAAAATCTGACTTAGGATCTGTGTATGGTGTTGCAGGTTCGTTAGTAATTTTTATCACTTGGGTTTATTTCTCAGCCCACATTTTTTTACTAGGTGCAGAATTTACTCAAGTTTATGCGAGAAAACGCGGTTCGCCGATCCTCCCCGCACCTCATGCAGTTAGTATTTATCCTTATTCTAACACAAAAAATGATTCTGAGACTCAGTCTCAACGTGAATCTCAACATCTAAATTACCAGGCGGCTTTTGTCGGCTGCTATGAATATATACTGCAATTATGGCGGCGTTTAAAAAGAAAGTTGCGAGGGTAATAAGGAATTGTCTAACCTAACCCTCAACGCCCTTCCCTTGAAGGGAAGGGGGAGTAATCTTAAAATAGAAAATCTTTCAATTAAAAAATTTCCCCTCTCATTGCAAGAGAGGGATTGGGCTTTCTTAAGTTTGACAAAGCCCTATAACCAGAAAGCTTAATTTATTCGCTGGTTTTCAGCTTAACTTTTTTCAAATTAAACAGACCTAAAATAGCCAATAAACTGAGAAATGCTAGATTACTAGGTTCGGGAACTGTAACATTATCATCTTCTTCAGAAGTAAAACTAACATTATCAATTTCAGCTAAACCTAACTCGCCAGTGGTTATGGTTTGAAATCCTTCGATGAGGCTATCTTCTGGTTCTGCTACGACCCCAAAAAAGCCTTGTTCGCCTTCATTTCCAACCAAAGTTTCGTCGAAATTATTATCAACAAAAAAACTACCACCTAACACCGAAAAGTCAAAACCAAAACCTTTTACGGAAGTTGGAAAAGCGAATTCTTCCACACTACTCGGAAAAGCCAAACCTACTTCTAACGCTCCGTCAGATACCTCTGCACCGCCAAGAAATCCCGATTCTACTAACTTTAACCCACTGGGAAAAGTAGTAACTGGTTCCACAGGTCCATCGGGAACTTGATTAAAATCTTCTTGTTGAATAGGTAAATCTTCGATCGCTGCTTCCCAACTAGCGCGATCGCGGAAAAATTGATATGCTTGTACTGATTTAGGCATTAAGCCCGTCAGCAACAACCCAGTAGTGGCGATCGCGGCGATCGTTGATAATTTTCGACCCATTTTTACAGTCATCATCTAATTAAAAAATCTCTTCAAATTATCGTAGAGAATTTCAAATCTCTTTAGCTCTTAAGTTAGGGGCGATCGCTATACTCTTCTTCTATCTATTGACTTAAAATAAGATTTCAAAATTGAAATTTTTTCACATTTTATCTCTTACCACAGTAGGAAAAAACTAATAACTAATAACTGGTAATTGCGGGTACGCGATCGCCGCTCAACTGTAATTACGGTCTTGAATTTCATCCCAAGTATTAGCATCGCCGAGAAGCAAAGCAATTTCTCTAGTTTGCTTAAATTCCAAACACAAAACTACAATTGAAACAGTCATTGGTACAGCAATTAATGCGCCGCCAATTCCCCAAACCCAACCCCAAAAAACAATGGAAACAAGAGCCACAAAAGGCGAAAGTTGCAGAGAGCGTCCTTGCAAACGAGGATCGACAATATTCCCTAAAAGCCACTGAATCACTGCCAATCCAGCTAAAGTTAATAATCCTGTTGTGAAGCCATTAAAAATTAGTGCTAATAGCGTCGGTGGGAGAACAGCAATAATCGAACCAATCGTAGGAACAAAATTCAAAACAAACGAAACTAAGCCCCAAACAAAAGCAAAATCTACGCCGACAATCCAACACCATAAAGCAGTAAAAATTCCCGTCAGCAAGCTGGTAAAACTTTGGATCAGAATATATCTTCTCAGCTTACCGCTCATTTTTGACACTGCATAAATAAGTTTATCGCTCATTCGGTGCGAAAAGCCGCGCTTAATTTTGCGACGATATTCGCTAACTTCTAGTAACAATAAAATCAACATTGCTACTACCAAAACGAATAAACTAAGCGTTTCTGTCACCGAGCCTAATCTCCTAAATGCTTCACTAGCAATTTGATTTAAAGATTCAGAAGATATTCCTTGTCCGACGGGTAAACCTCTTTGCTGCGCCCAAGATATTATTGTCTGAATAAATTGCTGGAAGCGAGCTGCATATTCAGGTAGTTTTGGTGCAACAATTTCAGCACTTAAAACTAACGCCCCAATACCTAAAGAAAAAATTCCCGCTAGCAACAACATGACTAATAACATACTCAACCATTTTGGTAGATAGCGATTGAACCAGCGTTGCAAAGGGTAAACTAAAACAGCGATAAAAAAAGCAAAAGCCAAGGGCATTGTAATGACTTTTGTCGCTTTCAGAAACCAGATCGCCAAGAAAGTTACAGCGATCGCGAGTAAAATTGGTACAGTTTTGGATGCTCTTCTCATATCTCATAGTTGATAGTTGCGCTTTAGTGCCATTCTTTTTCTATCTCTGCTATTCGCCGTTTTACCTGAATTACACTATCTGGATTTAAAGAAATTGAATCAATACCCGCTTCAACTAAAAATGCAGCAAAATCAGGATAATCGCTCGGTGCTTGTCCGCAAATTCCTACTTTGCGGTTATTTTTCTTAGCAGTGTCAATTAAGCGACGAATAACGCGCTTGACGGCTAAATTCTGCTCGTCAAATAAGTCTGAAAGTCCCTCAGAATCTCTGTCTACTCCTAAGACTAATTGAGTTAAATCGTTGCTTCCAATGGAAAAGCCGTCAAAACGTTGAGAAAATTCTGCGGCTAATTCAACGTTTGCAGGAATTTCGCACATCACATAAATTTGTAAATCGTTTTCGCCTTTTTTTAAGTTATTTTCAGCTAAAACTGTCAAAATTTTGTCTGCTTCTGCGAGGGTGCGACAGAAAGGAATCATGATAATGACATTAGTAAAACCCATAACTTCGCGCACTCGCTTAATTGCGCGACATTCAAGAGCAAAACCTTCGCGGTAGCGATCGCTATAATATCTCGATGCTCCTCGAAATCCTAACATCGGGTTCGATTCTTGGGGTTCAAATTGTTTTCCACCAATTAAATCTGCATACTCGTTGGTTTTAAAATCGCTCATTCTGACAATTACTGGATTTGGATGTTGAGAAGCAGCAATTTTGCCAATTCCTAAAGCTAAGTTTTCGACAAAATACTCAATTCGATCGGGGTAAGCTGCCGTTAATTGTGCGATTTGTTGTTGAGCTTCCCGATCTGCTAATTCGTTAAAATGAACTAACGCCATTGGATGAATTTTTATGGTATTATTAATAATAAATTCCATCCGCGCCAAACCAATGCCTTGACTTGGCAATCGCCACCAGCGAAATGCTGCTGAAGGACTAGCGATGTTCATCATAATTTGTGTTTTTGTTTCGGGAATATCCTGCAAACTTACATCAGATTCATCGTATTCTAAAATACCTTGATAGATAAAAGCTTCGTCACCTTCAGCACAACTAACGGTAATTTCTTGACCTTCTTCTAAGATATGAGTTGCTTTTTCGGTGCCGACAATTGCCGGAATTCCTAACTCGCGGCTGACAATCGCAGCATGGCAAGTTCTCCCGCCATAATCAGTAACAATTGCTGCGGCTTGTTTCATGATTGGCACCCAATCGGGATCGGTCATTTCGGTAACTAAAATACTACCTTTGGTAAATTTCTCGATATCCTCAGCACTTTTAATTCGGCAGACCTTTCCCGCCGCGATCGCTTCGCCGATACTGATTCCGGTTAAGATTTTTTCGCCTTGTTCTTTAAGCTGATAAGTCTTCAAAGAAGCTGCATTTTTTTGGGATTGAACTGTTTCTGGGCGAGCCTGAACGATATACATTTCGCTAGTTTCGCCATCTTTTGCCCATTCCATGTCCATTGGTTTTTCGTAATGGGCTTCAATCGCAGTCGCCCATTTAGCTAATTGCAGAATTTCTTCATCAGTTAATGTGAATTGTTGCCTTTCTTCTGCTGATGTTTTCTGATTTTCTGTTGCGTGACTATCACCGGAGGCATAAACCATTTTCTTCTCTTTTGTTCCTAGTTTCTTCCCGACAATCGGCTGGATTTTTTCTGCTGATAATAGAGGTTTAAATACCTTATATTCATCGGGAGTTACGCTACCTTGCACGACGTTTTCACCTAATCCCCAAGCTCCGTCGATTACTACTACATTAGGAAACCCTGTTTCTGTATCTAAAGAAAACATAACTCCCGCCGAGGCTTTGTCGGAGCGTACCATTTTTTGGACGCCCACAGAAAGAGCTACTTTTAAATGGTCAAAACCTTGATTTTCGCGATAACTAATTGCTCGATCTGTAAACAAAGAAGCATAGCATTTGCGACAAGCATCAAGCACCTCTGCTTCCCCAGTAAGATTGAGAAAAGTTTCTTGTTGTCCGGCAAAACTGGCTGATGGTAAATCTTCCGCCGTAGCGCTACTTCTCGCGGCAACATCAACTGTTTCGATCTCGTAGCGATCGCTCAATTCTCGGTAAGCTTTTTCGATCGCTTTAGCTAAATCTTCCGGAAATTCTGCTCCTGCAAAAACTTGTCTGATTTCTGCACCAACTTTTTCTAAATTTTCCTCGCCCTTTGCTAATTTGTCGAGCTGATTTTTGATTTTTTCTGTTAATTCATTTGCTGCTAAAAAGTAACGATAAGCCTCTGCTGTGGTCGCAAAACCATCGGGGACGCGAATACCTTTTTTTTTCAACTCTTGAATCATTTCCCCTAGGGAAGCATTTTTTCCTCCCACAAGATCGACGTCATTGGAGTCGAGATTTTCAAACCAGCGAATATACTTATTTTTGGGAAATTCAGACATGATTTTGCCAAGAAATTTAACTAATACAATATAAGATGATTTAGCCGAAAAAACTTAGCTACTTTGAACAAATTTTCTGGCAATTTTTGCTCTTACTATTGACTTAATTTCTTTTTTATGCTAAATAAATAATTAGCATAAAAATTTCTAGCTAATCTCAAAAAAATTAACTATAGCAGAGAACGAGTTAGCTCAAGACATCCTCATTTTCGGAAAACCTGACTAGCAGAGCCTCCGATCTCTGTTCGCTGTTAAATTTAAGTCAAAAAATTAATTAATCTCATCTTCCCAGAGAAAGAAGTTCTGCTAAGATTTAAACTAGAGCCATCTGAGTTATTTGCAATAGGCAAGAAAACTATTTTGCGCAGCGAATAGTCAAGACAGGGCAACTACGAACTAACCAGAGGTTTGGTGTGGATCTGGTTCGTTGGGTGGTGTGTAGCCATGCTTTTTAGCGTAAGCGCGAAAACTCGCCTCAGCAGCAGCAATTTCTTGTTCAGTGGGATAACGACCGTACAATTGATAAAAGTCTTGTTTGAATCTTTTGCGAAAATCAAGCCAAGTCATCTTACTCGCTCCTAGTGCTGTAAGAGCAGGAGACATCTCCAGCATGATATCGCGATCGCGAATAAATTGCATCTCAGCTTTAGTCAGGAGACTCACTTATCTTCTAACTTGAGCTACTTTTGCCAAATTTCAGTTAGGATGAAGAAATGCAAAGCGAGAGGTCAGCTAAACAGTGATGATAAATGAGGATGAGGGATTGTCCTAGCGTTCATTTTATCAAACTAAAAAGCAAACTTTTCCAGAGAGGAAAATAAATAATGGATCGTCGTAAATTTTTAGGTTGGGTAGGAGTCGGTTTTTTAGCTAGTTCATTACCAGTAGCGATCGCTGCTTGTAATAATGAGACGACAAGCGAACCAGAAGCAACTCAGCCAAGTCCCAAACTTGAAATTGACAAAACTATCCGCGAAGATGGTTTTCAAGCTTTTGGTACTCCCGAAGAATTGCAAAATGGTGGCATAATTTTAGACGAACAAGCTGACGTTTTAATCTTATCTAACCCAGAAGATAACAGTCTCGCTGCGGTTAATCCTTTGTGTACCCATCGAGGTTGTACTGTAGAGTGGAAAGCATCCGAAAAAATTCTCTCTTGTCCTTGTCACGATTCCCAGTTTACACCCACAGGTGAGGTAATAACGGGTCCCGCAGAACGACCCCTAAAAACTTATGAAGTTAAACAAGAAGATAATTTAGTATTAGTTAAAATTGTTTAATAATGAATAAATTTTGTGCTTGGACTTTGAGTATTTTTTTGTTAGGAACTACTCCAGTTTGTAATTTGAGTGTTTCTACTCCAATCGCGATGGAAACCCCGCAACCAACCCAGCAAGAAATTTTACAAGCACTGACCCAAACAGATATCATTTATCTAGGAGAAACCCACAACAGTGAAGCAGATAGTCAAGGGCAACTAGAAATCCTAGAAGGACTTTACCAGCAAAATCAAAAAATTGCGATCGCGCTAGAAATGTTTCAGCGTCCTTTTCAAGATGTTCTCGATAAATACCTCGCTGGAGAAATAAGCGAAGCTGAATTAATCGCCCAAAGCGAATACGAACAACGTTGGGGTTTTCCTTGGGAAAACTACGCCCCCCTACTTCATTTTGCCAAAGAAAATCAGTTACCAATTTTAGCTTTAAATACACCTAGTGAAGTAACTCGTCAAGTTGCCCGTAACGGATTAGCAAGTTTGACATCCGAGCAACAAAAGTATATCCCACCTTTAGCCCAAATTCGTCTCGATAACCACAGCTATCGGGAGATGATTCAAAAAGTGTATCAAACCCATCATCAAGGTGGACATGGTAACAGCGATAGTTTTGAGAACTTTTTCGCCGCCCAAGTTTTATGGGATGAAACAATGGCAGAGAAAATAGCTCAATTCTATCAAACAAATCCAGATTATCAAATTTTAGTAATTGCTGGTCGAGGTCATATTATTTACGGCTATGGAATACCCGATCGCGTCGCCAGAAGATTAGAGCGGGAAAATGTCGCCCAACGTTCAGTTTTATTCGGGGAATCACCTCAATTAGAGACAGAGGAAAAACCAGCGATCGCTGATTATTTTTGGCAAGATTAAACTGAAAAAAGGAAATAGCAACTTTAATCCCCAGTCCCCAGCGATCGCTGATAAGTTGGTACTCTGGTAGAGCTAATAAAATCAAAGGAGAAATCAACTTGGGTATCGAATTGCGTAGCTATGTATTTATCGACAGCTTGCAACCTCAGCACGCGGCTTATATCGGTACAGTAGCACTAGGATTTTTACCTTTACCGGGAGATACCTCCCTCTGGATCGAAATCTCGCCAGGGATCGAAATTAATCGTATTACTGATGTAGCGCTGAAAGCTACCAGAGTACGCCCAGGCGTGCAGTTTGTGGAACGACTTTACGGATTGCTAGAAGTTCATGCTGGCAACCAAGGCGAAACGAGAACTGCGGGTAAAGCGATATTAGAGGCTTTAGGAGTTAAGGAACGCGATCGCCTCAAACCACGAGTAGTTTCTAGCCAAATCATTCGCAATATCGATCCCCACCAAACTCAATTAATTAATCGCACCAGACGCGGACAAATGATTTTAGCTGGGCAAAGTCTTTATATTTTAGAAGTACAACCTGCGGCTTATGCTGCTCTCGCTGCTAATGAAGCAGAAAAAGCTGCTTTAATTAATATTCTCCAGATTAATGCTGTCGGTAGCTTCGGACGGCTTTATCTCGGTGGCGAAGAACGAGATATTATTGCCGGTTCTCAAGCAGCTTTAACTGCAATTGAAAGCGTTTCTGGACGTACCAATCCGGCTAGTAGCAGTTCCGAATAAATGCAATCTATTTTTAAAATGGTGATGATTTGGTTTGAAGGAGAAAAAAGAGTTCACAGAATAACTTGCACCTGGCGATCGCGTCCTTGCGCCTTAGCTTGATAAAGCGCGGTATCTGCCGCTTTAATTAAGATTTGGGGAGACTGAGAGATTAAGGGAATAATCGTAGCAACTCCCACACTCAGCGTAACGTACTGACTAACCGTCGATTGAGCGTGAGGAATGCGAACTGCACGAACATAGGAGCGGATTTTTTCTGCAACAGCTTTGGCACCAAGGTAATCAGTATTTGGTAAAATCACGACAAACTCTTCGCCTCCATAACGAGCCGCCAAGTCAGCAGATCGTTGAGCAGCATCAGCGATCGCACCAGACACTTTTTTCAAGGCTTTATCTCCTGCGGGATGACCATAATAATCGTTATATTTTTTAAAATAGTCAATATCGCACATAATTAAAGACAAAGGCTGACCTTCACGAGCTAAACGTCGCCATTCACGAATCAGGACTTGATTAAACTGACGGCGATTAGCAACTCCAGTCAAACTATCAATATTCGCGATTTCCCGCAAACGTTCGTTAGCAATTTCCAACTGACGATAAAGTTCAGATTGTTGAATCGCGATCGCTACTTGGGTTGCTAAATGTTGCAAAAAATTAATTTCCCAGTCTTGCCATTCCTGGAAATGATTATGATGCTGGGCGACTA
>NZ_JAAHBQ010000076.1 GCF_020144665.1 Oscillatoria salina IIICB1
CCGCAAAATCCAGCACTTCGCCTGATTTTCCATCGGTTGAAGTAATTGGATTTATCGTGTTCTTTTCAAGCTCTTTATTAGTTAAATTCAGCCACTGGAGATATTTTTCATCTAAAGCCTCCACTTTGCGTTTAGCTCCCCAGATTTGATAGCCTTGGCGTGCTTTTTTGAGATGAATTTGGGCGAAGTCTGGTTTTTCTTGAGCAAACCAAAACTTAGCAGCTAGTTCGTTAGCTAGTGCTTCTTCGTGAATAAACTCATTTTCTTTCGCAGATTTAATTGCGCGATCGTATAAATTTATTGCTTCATACCACTGACCCGATATGCGAGTCATTTCGGCGGAGACTAACAAATATTGATGTTGGAAATTTTCCGGACATTGCTCTGCCCATGCCTTCAGGCGTTGTTGATTTGTTTCTAGTTTCTGCCAGTATTTCTCCTTCTCAGTTTCGTCAGCTTGGGGATAGAGAGCAACGAGAGTTAATGAGTAATAAAAATTCAGCTTAGCGATGGAAATAGTTCCGGGAATAAAAGCCGTTAATTTCTCTGTTTCTTCCAGATAAGATAACTCTGGTAGTCGATCGTATAGATAGAGAATATGCGTTTTAAAAATTTGGTAGAAGCATATAGCTGCCGGAGTTTGTTCGGTTTGACAAGTTACCAAGAAAGCCGATTCATCTATTTCTTTTGCTGCAAAGCAAAATTTATCCTCAGTTAAACCAAGTAGGTTTTGGATGAGAATATTAGCTGCTAAAATACTATTTTTTGCCCAGCTATTTTGAGTTTTTCGAGCAAATTCCCAGCTTCGAGAGACTTCCTGTAAAAGTAATTCTAAATTTTTGCCTTGATAAATGAGGTTGTATAAGTTGTAGGTATAAGAATATCCAGTCGCTTGCAGATCGCCCGCTTGCAGACCTGCATTTGCTCCTTCAGCATTAATACTTTCAGAAAGTTTGACGTGCATCAACCAAGGCGAAATTGCATTAGCATGAAATTGAGTTAAAATAGCCTTAGAAGCTAAATCTTCATACTTATCGGCTAGCTTCATCCCCAGGGAAGTATATTCATAGCCCGATCGGCAGTCATGGAAGACATGAGCCATAATAAATGCCATGTAGCCACAGCTCGTTGCCGATACGGGTGTATGGCCATATTTAAAATTGAGATTAATGGCTTTAACGCCTATAATATTCCTCAGTGTTGGAGCTAAAATCCAAGCGGTCGGGAAGAGGCGAGAAAGTATTTTTAAAGCTGCCTTTTTTTCTGGTATTTTCATTTCGGGACTGTTATATAAAGAACTAATTTCTCGCGTCCCTAAATTTTCTCGGTATTCCTGAACTTCGTTATCAAAGGCAGCTTTAAGGTTATCTGTTGCTAAGTCGCTTCCCAACAGCTTTAGAGCAGTTATCCCAACTTCAATTGCTTCTTTATATCTTGCTAATAAAGTATATTGATTAATCAGCAAATAGTAAAATTCTGCTCGCTCGACTGCCGATTTGGCTTGCTGGATTGACTGCTCAATTAAAGCTTGGGAACGAGCGAAATTTCCATTAAGATATTCGACTTCTGCCAGTTCTTTATAAAGGTCGATCGCCATTTGGTAACGCTCTTGCCAAATGTCTCCGGGAAACACATCTTTGGCAAGAATTAGATACTCTCTAGATGCTGCATACGCAGTTGCTTCTTTAGCTTTTTTCCCGGCGCGTAAATTGAATTCTGCCAGTTCGATTTTTTCGCGATCGCTCGACTGTAATCCTCGACTTTTATTGAGATGATCGACTAAGGTAAACAGTTTTTCTCCTAACTTTGCTTTTCCGATTCTTTTTAGCAATAACTTGCCGATTTTAAGATGTACTGATTGCTTGCGTTCGTCATCAATCAAAGCATAAGCCGCTTGTTGGACGCGATCGTGTTGAAATTTATATTCTTCGACGATCAACGCAGATTCGAGCGGTGTTTTTGAAGCAGTAATTTCTAGGGATGAAGTTGGCTGAATCAAGCTTAACTGAATTGCTGGTAAGAGATTTTGAAAAGTTTTGGGAGCGGAGCTTTGGCAAATTTTGCAGAGAGTTGTGAGATTGAAGTGGTTGCCAATGCAAGCAGCTAAATATAATGCTTTTTGCGTTTTTTTTTGCAGTTTCCGAAGTTGATCGACCATCAAGTCAACTACATTGTCTGTAATACCCAAAGCTTCAATTTGAGCGATATCCCATTGCCAACATTTGTCCGTGCGATCGAAACTCAGTAAATTTTCTTGATAAAGAGTTTTGAGAAATTCATTAATAAAAAAGGGATTTCCTGATGTTTTTCGTTCGACTAATT
Source organism: Oscillatoria salina IIICB1 (assembly GCF_020144665.1). Lineage (NCBI taxonomy): Bacteria > Bacillati > Cyanobacteriota > Cyanophyceae > Oscillatoriales > Oscillatoriaceae > Oscillatoria > Oscillatoria salina. The sequence goes on from NZ_JAAHBQ010000076.1 coordinate 2,323, forward strand.
TTGCTAGCGGTTTAACGCTTTCTGGCTCCTGGTTAAATACATCGGAAATCAGTTGTCCTATTTCTGGAAGTTGCAGAGGAGTGAGGATAATTGTATTGACGATCGCGTTTTGTTCTTGTAGGCGATCGCGCATTTTTATTAAGGGGTGATTTAGATCGACTTCGCGATCGCGATAAGCGCCGATGCACATTAGATAGCCCAAATCGCGATCGCTCATTATCACTTCCAGCAACTTTAGCGTCGCCGAATCAGCCCATTGCAAATCGTCGAGAAAAATTACTAATGGGTGTTCTTTCTGACAAAAAACTCGCAGGAAATTTAAAAAGACTGTATTGAATCGATTTTGCCTTTCTGTGGCTTCTAGAAGCTGCGCGGTCGGCTGGGAACCGATAATTTGTTCGATTTCGGGGATAATATCGATGATAACCTGTCCGTTGACTCCCAAAGCAGCCAGCAGTTTTTCTCTCCATTGAGCTAATTCAGCATCGCTTTCCGTCAGCAGTTGTTGGACTAAAGATTTGAATGCAGAGGCGATCGCCGAATAGGGAATATTGCGCTGAAACTGATCGAATTTACCAGAAATAAAATAGCCGCGTTGTTTAGTAATTGGTTTGTAGAGTTCTTGTACCAGAACTGATTTACCAATACCAGCATAACCACCGACTAATACCATTTCACTTGACTTTTGACTTGTTCCTTCCGCGATTCGTTGAAAGGCTGAAAGTAAGGTTTCAATTTCTGCTTCTCGTCCGTAAATTTTTTGGGGAATTGTGAATCGATCGGAAGTATCGTAACGAGCTAAAGGGAAATCTAAAATCTTGCCGTTTTGCTGTAATTGATGCCAACATTCCTCTAAATCTGCTTTTAGCCCCAAGGCAGTCTGATAGCGATCTTCTGCATTCTTCGCCATCAATTTCATCACAATATCGGAAATTACTAGAGGAATTTCTTCATTGTTGGTTGGTAAATTTTTAATTAGGAATTGATTTGGCTGTTTGGCAAGATGACAGTGAACTAATTCTAATGGGTCTTCGGTTTCAAAGGGAAGTTTTTGAGTGAGTAATTGATAAAAAGTTACGCCAAGAGAATAAAAATCTGTACGGCGATCGAGAACTCGATTCATTCTGCCAGTTTGCTCTGGCGACATATAAGCTAAAGTCCCTTCTAAAAGATGGGGATTTTTAATAGTTGGATTTTCGCGAGTAAATTTTGTAGAAATGCCAAAGTCAATAATTTTGACTTGTCCGGTTTGGGAATTATAAACAATATTAGAAGGGTTAATATCTTTATGAATAATATTTGCAGCATGAATCTCCTCAAGCGTGCCTGAAATTTGTCTAGCAATGAAGAGGAATTCTAAAAGCGAGAATGTTTGAGATCGTAACCAAATATCAAGAGATTGCCCGCCAAAATCTTCTAAGATCATCGCTAGAGTATTTTTATAGGGCAATAATTCGTATGCTTTTATTGCACCATCAATTTGGAGGGATTTGGTAAGTTTGTATTCTTGTTTGTATCGAGTTAATTCCGCAGGAGTCGGATAATCTTCCTTGAGAATTTTCAGGATAACGGGAAGGTGGCTAGATTTATGGACAGCCCGATAAACCAAGGAATTAAAGCTTTCGTAAATCTTGGCAAGAAGCTGGTAGTTATCCATATAGTTGTCCATATTACTCATTTCTGCGTTCAGTTTAAGCCATAAAAACAAGCTGGGTTATCCCAAAGAATTTTATGCACGATTTCCTCTGAAATTTGTGATTGGAGCGCTACTACTTCTGTAACAATATTTGGCTTATGATCCATGTGAGGATAGTCAGAGCCAAAGATTAAATTATCCGAGCCGATCGCGTCTATCAGTTGGGGTAAATAGGACTCTGAAGGCTCGATCGCAATAAAGCACTGGCGCCGAAAGTATTCGGATGGCTTCATTTTGATACGATCTCCCACTTCCCATTGTAAATCTTCATATTCGCGATCGAGTCGCCACAGCCAATAGGGAAGCCAGCCGCAACCAGACTCCAACAATCCTACTTTTAGGTTGGGATGACGCTCCAATACACCCCCTTCAATTAAAGATAGCAGTGCCATCATTTGTTCCATCGGATGAGAGCAAGCATGGAGCGCAAAACGAGTTTGAAAGCGATCGCTTCCAGCCGTAGGCGATCGGCTGTGAGTTCCTTCATGCAGGCTAACTGCAATTTTCAATTCTTCACAAGCACTCCAAAAAGATTCGTAAGCAGAATCACTCAATAACCGCCCTTTCACCGGATTAGGACGTAAAAAAACGGCTTTCCAGCCAAAATCAGCTATGCGCTGTAATTCCGATCCCATTTCTTCTGGAGCGTGGGAATTAACAACTCCTACCCCTCGCAAAATTTCCGGATTGTAACTACAAAAGTCCCGCAGCCAATTGTTATAAGCACGAACGAACGCACCAGCTAATTGAGGAGCGATTGTATCTATACCGATAATCCAGGAAAAATATGTCGGATAAATAAACGCGATATCAACGCCCATTTGGTACATTGCTTGGACGTGAGATTCTGCATCAAAGTTATTCAGCCAAGATCGAGGATGAGAGGCGATCGTTTGCTTCCCAGCTTCCCAACGCAGGCGATCGCCAGACGGATTGACGATCGATTCTCCTCTAATCTTGAGATCTGGAGATAGGGCAAAACTTTTAAACGCAGGTTCCAGATAATCTAACCACATTTGATGGGGTTCGTAAATGTGAGAATCAGCATCAATAATTTTATATCCGTCGAGCATGGCGGTAAAGATCTGAGTGAAAATTTGTGGTACATATTGTTGTGCTTCAGAAGCAAATCTAGCTAAGACAGCACCACAACGTACCTAGCGCCATCATAGCCAAACAGGAATCGGATTCAACATCTCTTCTGTTATCGCTTCTTCTAACCAACCTAATTGCGCCATCATAGCCAAATAGGAATCGGATTCAACATCTCTTCTGTTATCGCTTCTTCTAACCAACCCAATTGCACCGGAACCCGATCAAGTCGTCCAGGTGCTAATCGTTTCCAAAAATGACGCATTCCCGGAACGATTACCTTCACTACTCTCAAGCCAATATCGGGGCGAGTTTGGTCGAGAACTAGCATGGACATTCCTTTTTGTGCGACAATTTGCTGACAAAGCTTAATGTCGTCTAGCAAATCTTCGTTATCGACACGAGGATAGTCAGAATATACTTTGGCAGCCATTTGCGACGCTGGAAGTAAATAAGGTTGATTCTCCACGGTCGCTGTTTTCCACCAATGTATTACGGGCGGCTCGGCAGAATCAGCATATTGAGTCGTACCATCAGCGTTAGCTGTTAAGACAGGTGGAAGCAGTTGATTGACTTCGGTCAGCGCTCTTTGCACTGCTAATTTAGGATCGAAGTGGGCACCAAACCCTAAGATAATATCTTCAACTTCGCGATCGCATCTGCGACTAATCGCCGCGAAAGCAGGAATATTCAGATCGCTGGTAATATCGAGTACCCAAATTTCGCGATTGATTGAGCGGTAATAATTTACCAAATCTTGAAAATACGGCTCGTCAAAACTATCTAAATCTACCCTCGGTCGGGAAATTCGATTGTACCACCACAGAGCAACGCTATCTCGTTCCACCAATTCCATAAAGCCCTGTAAAATAGCTTCTTCCAGCGTATTACCCGCCGCACAACCGTTAGTATCTGCCCAACAATCAGGCTGACCTAACCCCCCCAGCCCCCCTTCCCTGCAAGGGAAGGGGGGAGAAATACTCCCCTCTCCTTGTAGGAGAGGGGCTGGGGGAGAGGTCTGATCCAGTTGGGGATAGCCGAAATAACAATATGCTGTTGGTAGATACTTAAATTCTTGGTGAGTCAAAGACCAAACTGGCGTCCAATCAATTTCTCGCGTTTCATCAAATGGTTCAGGTACGCGCTGGAAAAAGCTGCCGCATTTGGCATTCCACTCTCTTCTGTTTTCGTATTGATTCTGGCTAAAATTCAGGCAATGATTGGGATGAATTGCTTTGTCTCCCAATTTTTGATAGCTACTTTTTATTCTGTATTCATCTCCTTGAAAAACGCCAGAGTAGCGCTCGATTGCTTCGCAAAAAGCACTGGCTTTTGCTTGAGCATCCTTTCTTCCTTTCCCCGCACTTCTACCTCCCAAATTCTGTTGTAATAAACTGAATTCATCAAACGTGGAAGCAAAATGATGCTTGGCAAAATAAGTAGGAGTTAAACCATTAGAATTGGCAGAAAGTTTTCCCAACTCTCGTACAATTCCTGTAATAGGGCTAAGATGATGTTTATATCGCTCAAAGGTTTCTTCTGGAGAAACGCAACGATGACCTCCATCAGCAATAAACTTTTTTTTACGGCTGCCAATTATTACAGGTAAAGGCTTACGATGTTCTGGTTTAAGAATGCCGCAACAATTACACTGAGGGCGCTTAATTAATGAGTGTTTTCTCGTTTCTGTTGTTAGCGTGTTATGGGTAATTAGCACTCCTTCCAGAGATTTATTTTTTCCCTGGACAATCCATTTCAGGAGTTCTGTTGCTGCCATTGTTAGGGCTGTTTGCTGCGTTGATGGCAAGTCAGCTAAGGGTGGTGTTAGTGGAGATAAGGTATTTCTATCTTCTAAGAGACCTAACCCCCCCTGCCCCCCTTCCCTGTGAGGGAAGGGGGGAGTATTTCTCCCCTCTCCTTGCAAAAGAGGGGTTGGGGGAGAGGTCAAATCTTGCTGAAGACAGTTACTAGCCCTATTTCTGCGTCTTTGGATAAACTTTTCAATCGGTCGATTGCCTTGCAAGCGTTGAGACAGACATTCCCAACAACCTGTTTGGGGAGTATGAAAAATCGGTCCAATCCAGAGCGAAGTTCCAATCGGTTTAACTAACATCCAAGGACGCGATCGCCTCTGATTTTCTCGATTAATTTCTGCCAGTTCGGCACGCAAGTAATCGTCGGTTAAAACAATTTCAAAATTTGCATCTTCAGCAATTTTAATATATAATGAATTAAGAATATCGAGCAAATTAGAAGTAGATAAAGAACCTAAAGCTTTGACTTTAACTTTAGTTTCTTGCAAGCGGCGATCGGCATCATTTATATTGACATTCAAATGCTCAATAAATACAATTAAATTGGCAGGCAAATTCGTTTCACTTTCAACGAGAAAGCCTTTCTGCTCCAGTTCCATTAGAGCATAATAAATATATGGTGGGGGTAATTTTTCCTGAAGCAGCTCGACAATTTCATCAACGGTATGGTTTCCATCGAGTAATGGGCAGATAGATTGGTAAAGGCGATCGTGCAAAAAAATTGAGCCATTTTCAGATAAAAGAAATGTCCCCTCTCCCTCAACCGTCTCAACGCGAAATTGAGTCTTAAACCTCGGTCTTTTTAACATATTTAACTAAACTTGTTCGACTAACCTGGAATCTAGATACCCGACTTCTTCAAGAAGTCAGGTATCTGAGCCACCCTCTCCCTCTTTTGCCATCTCAAATTGGCAATCTTTTATGACATACTAATAGGGATATAAGCAGACGACGGCAGGTAATCAGTAGCGGTATCCCCATATTCGTTTTTACCTTGCATCCAATTTATCAACTGCTCCTCTGTAACCGTAGCTTTACCGAATGCCGGACAAGGCGGATACGCAAAATAAATTATATATTTCACATCATTAACATACTTCAAATCGTCTTTATTAATCTCTTTAATGACTTTTTTGATTTCGTCTTTTTCAGAGTCTAATATGTCACGGATGTAACCTGAAAAAGTATCAGTCACTACCTCAGCATGAAACATTTGCATAAATGGTTCATAGCATAAGGCTTCAGGTCGCTGATTAGTAAGTTTTTCGTAAACTTCAGGCAAAGTGAGGGTGATACCTTTTAATTCATCATCATTAATTTCTGAATTTTTGCCCAGCACGAGTTTTTTGATTTTAATGCTCGTGACATAGGCATTTCCCTTCTTCTTCTTGTCTCCATAGCTAATGAATGTATAGCTATACCGAGCTTGATCTTGGAATATTTTTATAAAATATTCTTTCAGCTTTTGCTCTTGTTGATTCTTGGACCGCTCTTTTTCAAAGTCAAATGCTAGATAGTTAGCCCAAGACCAGGCAACTAATCGAGACCATTGTTTTACTCCATTTTCCATAATATTCATCTGATTTTTAAGTCCATCAGGCAATTGTTTGTTTTCCATTTTCAAATTACCTCTCAAATTAGTTAGAAAAAAGATTAAGTTGTTCGACAGGAATCTGCTCGCTAGATTTAGCATTATCCATCAAGAAGCTAAAGTCTGCACAGTTTCTAGGATCTTCATTTAATTGGCAAAAATTACCTTGTATTGACAGACGCGCAGAAGTATGACAGACGATGCAAGAAACTCCTTGAGCATAGGGTTCTAGAGAAACATTAGTCAATGGTGGACTATTGGGCGTAATTTCTCTGCGACAAACTTCTTTGTTACTGTAAGGAATTTCTGGGTGGAGTAGCCATTCAGTACCTATTAATTGATAGTACTGCCATACGGATGATTCCGCAATCGCTTTTAGGCTTTTTTGCCATTCCTTGTTCTGTTTTTTAGTTAAATTAGATATCGGATTTGCACGACAAATCTGCGATGGGACTTGATCCTTAATTGCGATTCCTTGATTTACTTTGAGCGTAACTGCTTTAGGCCGATCTTTGCTGATATACCAAAGGTAGGGGGGGGTTACATAAGGCACGTTTTTTTGGCCATTTTCCGTGTTGTACTCATTGTTGTACAGAGTATATCTCGTGTTTTTTTGAGCATCGCCCGGAGGTGCATTATCTATATGCTCGAAGGTAGACCAGATCCAACCTTGACTGCTAGTTTTGTGCATAATATGGAACCCAATTAAACCGAGTTCAGCTTCTTCATCCAATATTTCACCTTCCTTAGTAACTATCTTGCGTTTATTGGTGTAGTATCGGGCTTTTTCTTGTTGAGTGTTTCGCTCATCGAATACTCGCCAAGCTGCTTTAATTTCAATTGCACCCTCAGCTTCATATTGATTGCAATATGGCGAGCTGTGGTCTTTTTCGGGCTCGCTACATACTAGTTTAAATAACTTTTCTGTATTTGGATTGTTAAACATTAACAATTTTGCAGCATCAAACCATTTATTTTCAATGATTTGTTGAAACTCAACCGGGTTAAGGCGAATTTCATTAATAACATAGTTTCCTTGCCGATCCACTAAAGGAATTTGATTAGCTGCGTCAATATCCTCTAGTGATATTTTCGGTATTAATTCTCCATAACCATCCAGCAAATCTTTTCTACTTGCTGTTTTATACTCACTAAATTCCGCTTCTGTAACTAGCTCTCCTGCCTTCGTTAACCGTAAATTTTGCTGGTATTCTATTTCTGAGCCAGTGTGATTGCTCAAACACTCCTTGACTTCTGGTAGTTCGTCTAGTGATGGCGGTGTTGCTCCATTTGGTAGAAATACATCTTTAGCAGATGGATATAGCTCCCAGAGGCGAGGCGCTTCTGGAGCTTGCCCGATGATTTTTTCATACTGATTTTTAGGTGATAGTGGCTCGGTGGTATAGTATAGTGGCTGTCTTTTACAATCAACTGGCCAGTTTAAAGCAATGAAAACTTTCCAGGCAAAATCATTAATTGCTTTTTGGTTTTCACTGATAGACGGGTCATGATTATGTGGAATATTTTTAAATTCTTCGGTTATTTCTATGGACGGCTGAATTAGCGCTTGACTTTTGGCGATCGCGTTCCCCAATGCCATCTCTCCAAAAATAACGATAAAGACTATGACTAAAATTATCGCTAATCGCTGTCTGATGAATTTCATAAGGTTTCTGCACTCTGAGTTAAATTTAACTAACTGGGATCGCTCGCCAGTCAGAATCTTTCGTAAAAAATCTTATCAACTGCTACTAAAACGATCGCCAAAATACTGCTTGTACAATTCGCAACTTATCGTCGCCAGATTGCCTTGTAAATTTACCAATCCCATACTTGCCAATTTCGATGCCTCCACTAAATCTAACTCTACAGGTGTATTGCTATTGACAACTCGCACAAATGCTGCTAACAATTCTGGCTCTTGTTGTAGGTTCCACAGTTCTCGTTGTAGGCGATCGCCATAAATTCCGGCTGAAAGAGAAGATGTTTGCAAAACCTGCTCTAGAGTGGCATTACCGCGCCCGATCTGATAAAGAGCTATGCGTATTAAACAGGGATTCCCATTTACGAAAGCCGTCAGTTGTTGGGCATTTTCAACTGACCAATCCAATCCTTGCTGTTTAGCTAAATACTGCACTTGCTCGCGATTAAATGGCGGTAGTTCGATCGGTAGTCCCACGTTAAAGGGTGATTTATTAGCACTCAGAGGAATATATATTTCAGCCGAGTGTACCACGACTAAACGTAGTTTTCGCCAAATTTCCCGATTTTTCGCTTCCTCGTGCCAAGTTCGCAAAAGGACAAAAAAGTCGCTTGCCAGCTTAGGATAAACAAATAAGCGATCGATATCGTCTAAAGCTAACGCGATCGGCTTATCTATTTTCGCCAGCAGATACTGCTCGAAGTACCTCTTGCAGCTAACCTGACTGCCAAAAAGCTCATCCCAATATTCTTCAATCTGATTTTCCAGTTGCATACCTAAACCAACATTGGCGCAGAACCACCGCAAGAATTTATCTAAATCTTGGACGATCTCTCTATCTACTAACTGAAAATCGATCGAAACTGTTCGATAATCTTGCTCGGCTGCTTTGTGGAGAATTCTTGCCATCAGGGAGGTTTTGCCCATCCGTCTGGGAGCTTGGATGCGAATCAGCGCTCCTGGTTGCAAAATTGTTTGGTAGCACTCAGATTCAATTGGCTCACGCTCCACATAAAAGGGTGAATCTAAGGGAACTTGACCTACTGGTAATTCAGGCTCGATGTCTTTTTCTTGTTTGCGTGGGGTATGGGATTTTTCAACTTCGTCAGTTTGAGGAAACCTCAAGGAATAATCACTTGGCTCCAGAATCAGATTAAAAGCACGGAAACACTTTTTTAAACTATTGCGATCGACCCCAACTTCGCGAGCGTATATTTTTATAACAGTATTCACAGCTAACCCGGTGCGATCGCTCATTTGTTCCCAGGTATACTGAATTCCGTTGTTTTCCTCAAATTCTGTATCTCTTTTCGCTTTCTCTAACTTGTGTAATCCTTTAAGGGTAAGGATTACACCGCGTTTGCGCTTTTTTTTTATCTTGTAACACGATTATTTGACGCTCAACTTTGCAAGATAAGAAAAATTTTAGCAAGTTAAGCAACTTAGTGATTATTAAGAAAAAAGTTGACAATGCCCAAACCCTAAGCCCAAAGAGAGTTTTATCAATTTATCTTCACAAATCTTAAGTTGCAACCTTAAAAAGCCAAATTTGACTGGTGCGATCGGCTTAAGCAGTGCAAACTGAATACAGTGTTTCTAGCAAATTATTACAGGTAAGCCTTAATTAAACTGCGCTCGAACAATAAAACAATACAGGTAAGATTGCTACTAGATCCGGGTTATTAAACTTAAACGTCTAGTTTTACCCAAGAGGGAGAATATTTTGCTAGATTCCGGTTTGGCAGAGATTTGAGCGATCGCGGTGGCTATTATCAACCGCATCCTCAAACACCACTCGAAACTTATAACAGAACGATAGTAATCATTGCTCGGTCTTTTCTCGTCAAAAGGCGCGGATTGCCCTGGGCAAAAACTGTCCAACTGTTGAATTATGGCAAAGCTTTTACTCACTTTAGGTATTGAAAGATGAAATCAACTTCTCAAGCATCAACCATTTCAAAACAGTGCGATTGTTCGTCAAATATCAGCGCAATTTTTTGGCAGCAATGGCAGCAGTATCGAGATTATCTCTATTATTGCTGTATTAAGTGGATGGGAGGAAACCCGACGGATGCGGAAGAAGCGCTTTCGCAGGCGATGCTGAAAGCTTGGGAGAAGATGCAAAAGTATGCGGGAAAAATTACTAATTTTAAGTCTTGGTTAACAAGTCTAACTCATAATCTTTGCGTGGATATTCATCGAAAACGCAGTCGGGGTGCAAATCAAGTTGAGGATATCGAAGCAATTCCAGAGGAAAAAAGACTGGTATTGCTTGAGGATACACCAGAAATCGCAATGGAAACTGATGAGAAAAGGGTTGTCATTCGCTGCGCTATTGATAACTTACCCCCCAGGTTACGCCAGACATTTATCCTGCACTTTTATGAAGAACTTTCTCATCAAGAGATTGCCCAACAGCAAGATATTTCCTACCCGAATGTTTGCAAGCGCATCTCCGAGGCGCGGAAGATTTTGCGAGAGGAGTTGAGGGAATATTTTCTGGGAGAGGATCGGCATAAATCTGTGCGACATTTTACCGTCAATCTAGGTTTTGAGATTAACAGCCTTTCAGAAATTGACCTGGGCAATCGTCTTAAGGTTGTCAAATCTGGATCGGAGCTGGAAAAAGGTGCAAAAACCGCACCCCAGGCAAAGATCGGAAACGTAAGCAACTAACTTGTTTGCAAAAGAAAAGGACTAATGAATATGGCTACTGAATCGAAAAGACTTTGGGCTATCCAAGAAGACGGGCGTTGGACTCGTTGGGCGCCAGAATATCGTCGCTGGGATCTTTACAGCGAACCCCGGAAAGATATTTTCGCCGATCCTACTACTGGAGAGGCTTGTTACTTTGTCAATCCTGATGGTAGCGTAGGTTGGCGTAACGTCGATCGCGACAAAAACGAAACTTTTCCAGGGATTAAAGCTGTAAAAATTACCGTCGGCGGCGATAATCGTCTTTGGGCAATTCAAGAAAACGGGCGTTGGACTCGTTGGGCGCCAGAATATCGTCGCTGGGATCTTTACAGCGAATTCCGGAAGGATATTTTTGCCGATCCTACTACTGGAGAGGCTTGTTACTTTGTCAATCCTGATGGTAGCGTAGGTTGGCGTAACGTCGATCGCGACAAAAACGAAACTTTTCCAGGAATTAAAGCTGTAAAAATTACCGTCGGCGGCGATAATCGTCTTTGGGCTATCCAAGAAGACGGGCGTTGGACTCGTTGGGCGCCAGAATATCGTCGCTGGGATCTTTACAGCGAAGCGCGAAAGGATATTTTCGCCGATCCCACTACTGGAGAGGCTTGTTACTTTGTCAATCCTGATGGTAGCTTAGGTTGGCGTAACGTCGATCGCGACAAAAACGAAACTTTTCCAGGGATTAAAGCCCTACAAATTAGCGTTGGCGGATGAACATAGAAGCTTTCGTGGAATTCAAGCTCAACTCTGAGTAATACGTTCAGCAATTTCTTACGCCATAGGTTCGGTAGTACCAGCCTTTTTAACTGGAGTGCGATCGCCCTCTCTAGCAGCCAGATAACTGTTTGCCCGATCGCGCGATCGCACTCTAAAAATTCAGATCTAGACTTCAGCAAGCGTCTTCAAGAAAAATTAGCCAAGGCGTTAACTGAAAAACCAACTTTTGAGGGAACACCATGACGTTCAAAATTCTCAGTTTAGATGGTGGCGGTATTCGTGGAGTTTTATCCGCAACAATTCTCAAGGAAGTAGAGACAACAATAAGAGAAAAGAAGGGACAGGAATTACATGAATATTTTGACTTGATTGCCGGTACATCTACTGGCTCAATTCTAGCGGCGAGTATTGCCTGTCAATTGAAGGCTGAAGAGATGATTAGTCTCTACCTGAATGAGGGGAAAAATATCTTCCTCGAGTCGGTACGTTGCCAGAGGAAATGGAGGCTGTTAGGTAGATTTTTCGGAAGTCAGGTATTATATCCCCACGAATGCGGAGAACGGGGATTAGTTAATGTTTTGAAAAAATATTTGATTCATCCAGGGTTGGGTAAATCTCCGACAATTGCTGAGATTAAAAAACCACAGCTTTTGCTCCTGGCTTATGACGTTTTATCGCGAAATACAACCTGGTTTGCGAATGATGACCCAACAGAATGGTACTACAAGAATAATCTTGAATTATGGAAAATATGCACTGCTTCTGCTTCAGCGCCAACTTTTTTCCCTCCTTATAATGTTCCCTACAATTCTGAGGACTTTCTTCCTCACATTGATGGTGGGGTAGCGGCTAATAACCCAGAGTTGGCGGCGATCGCTCATGCTTTATCTATGGAAAAAAATGGCAAGCTCAATGCTAAGATAGACGAAATTGCTGTTCTCTCCATTGGAACGGGTAAAACAACTAATCCTTATACCTACGATCAAATCAAAAATTGGGGACTTCTAGAGTGGGTAACGAACATCCCAAATATTTTCTTAGACCCTCCTGCGGAAAATTCTGAGTACATTTCTCGTCGTATCTTGATGGGGATAAGCAATCAAAATTATCTGCGTTTGGATTTCGATCTCAACGAGCGCTTTGAGGAAACAAGACAGCCAGGTAAACTGCGGAAATTGCTAAAAAAACCTTATAATAAATACATTTACCAAAAGACCCACAAGATAGAAAAAATCAACGAAGATATTGACAATCCTGACAATTCTCCCAAGCTGAAAGAAGCTGCCGAATGTTATCTTGATTACGGAGAAATAATCAATTATCCGTGTAAAGGAAAAAAGGTTCCCGTGCGGTGTGCAATTCAAAAGTTTATCGAGTGTCATTAGGGATTAAACTTTTAGCAAAGCAGACTTTCGGTGACAGCACTTAACTCCTACATTTCCTTAAATCTGTAAACTTTCTTGCGGCAAAACTCGATTTAGTTTCCCGCTACGATACCCTTCTAAGTCAAGGGTGACAAAGAGAAATCCGTATTCTTGAAATACTGATACCAAATTTGGCAGGTCTGTACTATTGACAAAATCAGTAATTTGTGCAGGTGGCAATTCAATCCGGGCAGTATCTCCTTCGGAACGAACGCGAAGGTTATTCCAGCCGAGTTTACGCAAATATACCTCAGCCCGTCCCACTCGTTGCAGTTTCGCCACAGTAATTTCTTCACCGTAAGGAAAACGCGAACTCAAACAAGGTTGGGCTGGTTTTTCCCACCAAGGAAGTCCGAGTTGCCGAGATAGTTGACGAACTTCGCTTTTTGCGATCCCTACTTCAGCTAAGGGAGAGATTGCGCCGCGTTCTTTTGCTGCTTGGATACCAGGGCGATAATCTTGTAAATCGTCAGCATTAACACCGTCGATGACATAAGGATAACCTCTTTTGAGGGCGAGAGGTTTGAGGGTGTCGTGAAGTTCGCTTTTACAGAAATAGCAGCGATTAACTGGGTTGGAGGTATAGTTAGGATTATCCATTTCTCCGGTAGAGACAATTTCGTGCTTAATTCCGATGTAAGCTGCTTGCATGGTAGCATCTTCGAGTTCTTCCGGTAAGAGGGAAGGAGAAACAGCAGTGATGGCGATCGCGCGATCGCCAAGCACATCGTAAGCTACCTTGGCTACCAAGGTACTATCAACTCCTCCAGAATAGGCGATCAAAGCCCGATCCATTTCTGCAAATAAATTTTTTAGTCGTGTTAGTTTTACTGTTAATAGTTTTGTTTCTTCGTTCATAAAAATTGTTTTTTGGTATTTAGTCGTTGACAGTTATCGGTTAGCACGTAGCCGCAGTTACCAGTGACCAGTTTATTCGCTAATTGCTTCTTGTCTCCAATCTCTACTCTCTACTAATAACTGATAACTGATAACCCTAATCCCTTACATTTTCCCAGTTTCGTTTCGGTAAATATAAAGTAAAACAACTACCTTTCCCTGGTTCTGAAGTCGCCGTGAGATCGCCACCGTGTAACCTTGCCAATTCGCGAGATAAAGCCAAACCTAAACCTGTTCCTTTATGTTTCCGATGTAGATGAGTTTTAATTTGACGATAGGGTTGAAATAAAGTTTTTAAATCAGCTTGATTAATTCCAATCCCCGTATCAACTACCGAAAATAGTAGCATTTTTTCTTGTTGGCTTACTTTGAGGATAACCGATCCTGCTTCAGTAAACTTAATTGCGTTAGAAAGCAAATTAACTAAAATCTGTTTTAATCTTCGCTGATCGGCAATACAGATTCCTATTTCTGGAGCTATTTCTAAACTTAATTCTAAATTACCTTCTCTCGCTTTTTCCTGAACTACCGATATTGATGCCAAACAAATTTCTTCAACTGGCACTCTTTCCAGAAATAATTCTTCTCGTTTGGCTTCAATTTTCGATAAATCTAACAAATCGTTAATTAAGGATAAAAGATGATCGCCACAAGAATGTAAGGCATTCATATATTGCATTTGCTTGTCGTTTAATGGACCGTAAAGTTGATCCATCAAAACGCGAGAAAATCCCAAAATTCCTGTTAAGGGAGTACGCAATTCGTGACTCATCTGGGAGAGAAAAACACTTCTCGATCGATTTGCCTCTTCCATTGCTTGATTGCGTTGCTTGATTTGCTCTTCTAAATGATAGTAATTTTGGGCATAATCGATCGCGATCGCTGTTTGATTCGCAATTGTTTCAATTGTTACGATCTCCTCTTGACTAAATTGCTTTTCCCTGCTATCTAATTCCAAGATAAAACCACCAATGAAACGATCTCGCAGCAAGATTGGAACCCAAACAAAAGCCGTATTTTGCTGTTGTTCTGCTTCTAGTGTACTTAAAGACGATCGAAAACTCAATTCGGTACAAGCCGTACGATTAGAAGCTTGGAAAACCTTTCCTAAGCGAAATTGAGAATTAGCATCGAATAATTCTGGACAGTGAGAGGGCGAAATTTTTTTTCCGAGGAGAGAAGGAATTTGCTGATTTTTGCGCCACTCTTGACAAAACTGAAATTCTCCGTTTTTTTCCAGAAAAATAATTACGCGGTCAACCTCAAAACTCCGACCAACTTGTTGTCCAATTTGCTGTAATACTTCCCTTGGTTCAAGTTGAGAATTAACCACCTTACTAATCTTATTAATCAGTTTTTCTCGGCGATTTTCCTCTGCTATTTTTCCGGCAATTTCCCTTTGATAAATTGCAATTACACATTGAATAGCCACCCCATTAACTACTTCTAAAATATCTTCTTTCCATTCATAGTTGCGATCGTTACAATAAAGAACAATTCCACCTATTTTTAACTGTTGATATTGTAAAGGCATCAAAAGCAAAGAGCGCATTGGCACATCTTGCGACATTGCTTTTAAAACTGCTGGCGTACTCTCATCAATTATATTAAAAACAAGCGGTTTTCTAGAAATCAACTCGGAATTATAGGCAGGATTAATTAAATAAATTTTTTCGCAAATATTTTCTCTCTGCCGAGCTGCTTGGGAAACATAACAAATCCGAACTTTATCTGGAGAAACAAAACGAAAAAGCAGACACCCATTTACTGGGAAACTTTCGGCGAGTAAATTAACAGTAGTTTGCAGGATTTCATCCAATACTCGATTATCCCGCATTTTTTCCATAATACGTTTAATAATTACCTGCTGTTGTATTTGTTTATCTAAGTAATTCGAGTTAAGTTTTTCTTGTTGTTTAGTTGCCGCCTTGGCTAGGGAACGTCGCAAAACTTGGGGCAAGCAAAACAATTTTTCTTGCAAAACGTAATCTTCAATTCCTGCTTTCATTAATTGAACTGCAACTTCTTCTCCCAAAGCCTTCGTAATCAAAATTAAGGGAATTGTTGGTTGAAAATGCTCTAAAATAGCTAATAGATTGAGCAGAGATGCCACCCTTTCTTTTGCCGTCCGATAATACAACACAGCATGGTAGGATTTTCGAGGCAAAGAAGATTGAGAAGCTACCTGGGGTGTAGCAACATCGTAGGTAAAGTTAATTCCATCTGCTGTCAAAACCTCAGCGATCGGGCTGACATCAGAAATTATTTCTGCAACAATTAATAAATGCACTTTCGGTGCTAGTTGCGAGCTTAATTGAGGCTGGAGCATTAGCCAAGAGCAATCTAACATGAAAATACCTCTCTGTGTCTCAAGAGGTGAGCGATACTACTTCGATCCTATCTGGAAAATTGGCAATTATCAGGTCGATTTGTCTCCAGTTTAGTTATTTAGTAGCTACTAATCGCATCTCCCCTGTAAGTAAAAACTGCTTGTGGGATCAAAACTGACGGCGAGAGAAAATACCAATCGCGATCGCCAGTAGCACTACTGTATAAACTAACCCATAAAGGGCATCACTTAGCAAGTCTGGTACTGGTGGTAATAAACCGTAAACTGCTTCGTTTCTCAGATTCAGTCTCGATAAATCGGGTAAAACTAAATATAGGGCGGAGGTAAAAAATTGTATACTTTCATTTTCACTGAGATTACCCAACTCGACCAAATCGCGGCTGAAATGTCCCATTAAATAGATCCCGAAAGCGAGCAAGGTGGCGAGTAGGGAACTGGTAAATACACCAAATACCATTGCCGCCGCTACTAGCAAAATCAGTTCCAGAAACAAGAAAACGATCGATACGAGGATACTCACTAAAGGGAAATCTATCTGTCCCCAAACCAGCAATCCGAAGTAAATGAGGCTCATTACCGTTACTAATACCGCCAAAACACCTGCTAATCCGAGATGTTTGCCGATAATAAACTCAGCCCGACTAATCGGTTTGGGAATTAGTACCAAAACCGTACGTTTTTCAATTTCTTTATTAATCAGTCCAGTTCCGACAAAGATCGCCACTACTGGGCTTAGGAGTCCGATCGCACCTAAGCCCAGATCCAAAAATATTTTATTTTCTGTCGTGGCGGCAATTTCCGGTAGTAGTCGCAACGCGATCGCGAGTAACAAGGCAAAAAAACCAATCAAATATAAGACGCGATCGCGGATCGTTTCCTGAAATCCATTGGCGGCGATCGCCCAGATTCTTACTATATTCATCTTTTCTTCATTATTAATTCACTTTTTAGTCAAATTTTCCGTTCTTATTTAATTAACTATCCCATCCTTTAATAATCGTCTGGTCGCAGTTAACATATTTTGCTTCTCTAGTTTCTGTCAATTCCTCAGTTATCTCCTCAGTGATATCTGAATTTAGTGGATCGGGACTCAATTCGCAAGTCCTTTCTATATAATACCGTTCCGATCCAGAGCGAGGTCCTTCCCAAACGATCCGAAAGACTACACTCTCCTCTGACTGGAATGGTGGTTGCTTCTGCTCAATTTGCCATAATTCATTTTCAGGACTGGGAGGTAAGTTCTTTCGCGCTTCCTCAATTACTGCGTCTAACTGTTCTTTTTTTCCTGGTTCTCTGAGCCATTCTTGAACTTCTGTCCAACTTTTATTTTGCAATCTTTTATTTAATTCATCCTCAATTAAATCTAAAATTATCAACCCTCTTGGTAAAGTTTTTACTGGGAAATTAACTCTAGTCACAAAAGCACTTTTCTGAAAACTATCTGCCAAAATCGTCGGATAATTTTCCACCCAACCTTGAGTTAGAAAAAAGAATTGAAGCCAACAACTAATAATTAATTGACTACCTATTAAAATTACTATTTTTTGTCTGTCGGCTCCTGGTGGAGGTCGAAAATTAAATTTTTGGTCAAAAAAAGCAGCAGAAGAAGCTAGTATTGCCGAAAGAGTCGGCCAAATTACCCAACCTACTTCTTCGAGGTTATCTGTCAAGTCCCAAAAGATAAAAAGGCAGATTAAACCCCCTGTTAACCAAGGTCCAAAAGACCAAGAATTTTCTTTGGCTATCCAGCTAACGCCAATAATTAAAAAAATCCAACCCCAACTAGAAATAAATTGGCTCACTGCATTAGTTGCTAGCCAAGACATAAAAGCCGAAAATAAACTCAGCAAAATCATTGTTTGCCAGCAATAAGCGCAAGGAGGTCTCATGCGCTTTTCGATGATTAGCCAAATGTTGGTTAAGTTTTTCATTACTATTTACTCAGTAATTTGGAGGATGAATAAAATTGCTAAAATGAGCGTGTAACTTAGTCCGTTTGCTATAATAATAGCTGAAACTTTGCTCGGTTCTGTTTTGAGAAAAGCAACGGTAATTCTTTTTTTGAGGATGACCGATCGCCCCGTCGCTTCAGGATCTGATTCGTGTTCTTCTGAGGTTTGAATTAAGGCTTCTAGTAAATCAAGTAATTTTAGCTCAATCAAACAAATTAAGAAAAAGAAGATGACGCAACTCAGGAAAATAGTTTGGTACACTGACCATACTTCACCAGAAGATCCATAAAAATTGTTGAAGTAAATAAAACTGATAAAATTCAACTCAAGAAAGTTATTTTCGGAAACTGGAAGCAGAAAAAATAGTAACCAACCAATGAAGGTAGAATAAAGATTAATCGAAATTGAGTATTCTATCGAAGTTTTGCGGGTCAAATTTAGTTGTTTATGCAAAACAAATCCTTCTAGGGCAATGGCGAGCAAAAGTAAGACAGATTGCACTAAAATAGTTGGCAATGGCAAAATTAATGATGGCATCAGTTTTCTCCGGAATTTTTAATTTTCTAGTTGTCGATCTTTAGTTATTTATTCTCAGTTATCTGCTAGATAAGTTAGGTATTTATTAATTTAATTTGACAAAGAATAAATAATGTGTTAATTTATTCATTTGTAAAGCTCGATTAGGAGTGACGGGAACTATATATCTTTCAAAAAGATGAAATTAAAAGGTATATTGGTTGTCAAGATTCTCGACTGACAAAATCACCAGATGAGAGGGGTAAAATCCTCAGTTGTGGGCTTATTCAAGGTGGATAAGCTTCGAGGAAAAAGATGGATAGTCGATCAAAGCTGATGGAATAATAATATCATCAGCTTTTCAGCATTTATCTTAACGTTAAATTAAAAATTATCGGGTAAGGGTGATGCTGAATTAAGGAAAGGGGAAGAATGACAAGAAACGGGATTGGAATTCGTACTGCACAAGCAAAGTCTGAACGTTTAAGCGGGCAGATTCATGTTTATGATGGATTAGGGAAAGGTAAGTCTCAAGCAGCATTGGGAGTAGTCTTACGTTCGATTGGTTTAGGAATAGACAGAAAACTCGGAAGTAGAGTTTTGTTGCTGCGATTTCTCAAAGGACCGGGAAGGGTTAATGATGAAGATGCGGCGATCGCCTCTTTTTGCTAGAAAACTGTTATCCTGGATGAACTTAAGCCCGCACCAGCTAATCAAATCTGATTGCTACTGACAAATTTGGTCGCTATTGATACCAAAATTAAATAAGAGATAACTTATCCTTTTATTGAGGAACTTTCGCTAAAGCATCGCGTACTAGATCGACACCAGCATTAGGAAGATGTGCATTTTCACTCAGATGTCGCTTCCATGCTTTTGTCCCCGGTTTACCAGTAAATAATTGCAGTAGATGACGAGTAATCGAATGTAATTTCAGCCCTTTTCCTACCCAAAAATCAATATAAGGAAACATCGCTTCCACAACTTCGTGACGGGTGGGAGGGACAATTTCTGCACCGAAAATCTCACTATCGCTGCTAGCAAACAAATAAGGATTGTCATAAGCAGCGCGTCCAATCATCACCGCATCTACTAATTGTAACTGTTCTTGCACCTGCTGCAAACAAGTGAAACCCCCATTAATTTCGATCCACAAATGAGGAAATTCTTGCTTCAAACGATGCACATCATGATAACGTAGAGGTGGGATATTGCGGTTTTCTTTTGGACTCAAACCTTGTAACCAAGCTTTGCGTGCGTGAATAGTAAAACCTTGACAACCAGCTTGTGAAACAACACGGACAAAATTGACCAAATCCTCGTAGCGATCGCGTTCATCAACCCCAATTCTATGTTTAACTGTAACTGGTAAGCTAGTCGCTTTTTGCATAACTTCCACCGCATCAGCCACTAACTTTGGTTGTAACATCAAACAAGCACCAAAATTCCCATTTTGCACCCTCGAACTAGGACAACCTACATTCAAATTTACCTCATTATAACCCCAATCCTCAGCAATACGAGCGCATTCAGCCAAATCGTAAGGATTATCCCCACCCAACTGTAAAGAAAGCGGCTTTTCCTCAGTCGAAAAATCCAACAACTTCGCACGATTTCCATGAATAATCGCCGCCGTCGTAATCATTTCCGTATATAGTAAAGTATAGCGAGTAATCTGCCGCATAAAATACCGAAAATGACGATCCGTGCGATCCATCATCGGCGCAACACTCAAAGGATAAACTCGTCCTTCCCCTACCTTATTTTCCCCTAACTTTTCTTCACAAACAACCATGCAATTCCCGATTTCAAATTAAAAATTTCCGCTAAATCTACACCCAAAAAAACCAACAGCAATATCTCCAGTTTACCTTCCCAAAACCAACAAACCAAAACTAAAACATAACATCCCCTTTGCGCGAGAAAACCTTACCTAACAGCCTTCATCGACAAACTAATGCGCTTGAGTTGTTGATTAACCTCCAAGACGCGCACCTTAACCACCTCACCCACCTTAACAATTGTATTTGGATCTGACACAAAGCGATCGCTAAGTTGCGAAATATGCACCAACCCATCTTGATGCACCCCCACATCCACAAACGCACCAAAATTAACCACATTCGTCACCACACCTTCCAACTCCATTCCCTCCCGCAAATCAGTAATCTCATTTACACCTTCCTTAAACCTCGCATATTCAAACTCAGCGCGAGGATCTCGACCTGGCTTTTTCAACTCATCAAGAATATCCTCTAAAGTAGGCAAACCCACCTTCTCAGTAACGTATTTTTCCAGATTTAGCGAGTTTAACTTACTAGCATATTGACCAACATTTGTCAAATTAAAATTCAGATCCCGAGCAATATTTTCTACCACCGAATAACTTTCCGGATGCACTGCGGTATTATCCAAAGGATTTTCTCCCTCCCGAATGCGTAAAAAGCCCGCCGCTTGTTCAAAAGCCTTCGGACCAAGCTTCGACACCTTCAACAATTGGCGACGATTTCTAAACACACCTTTATCATCACGGTAAGCAACAATATTTTTCGCAATTGTCGGCGTAATTCCCGACACATAAGTCAGCAACTCACCCGAAGCCGTATTCAAATCCACACCCACATAATTCACGCAACTTTCAACAGTTTCCTCTAACTTCTTCTTCAGCAATTTTTGGTCAACATCATGCTGATATTGCCCCACACCAATCGATTTCGGGTCAATTTTTACTAACTCAGCCAACGGATCTTGCAAACGGCGACCAATACTAATTGCCCCGCGTACAGTAACATCTAAATCAGGAAATTCCGCCTTCGCCACCTCACTAGCCGAATAAACCGAAGCCCCCGACTCATTCACCATTACTTTAATCGGTTTTCGCTCCAACTTCGCCAACACTTCGCCGATAAATTGATCAGTTTCCCGCGAAGCAGTCCCATTTCCAATCGCAATTAACTCAACCTCATACTTGTTAATTAAATTAGCAACAGTTACCGCCGCTTGAGCGCGTTTGGCTTCCCCAGTATGGGGAAAAATCGCTTGATATTCGAGAAACTTTCCCGTTTGGTCAAGAATAGCAACCTTACAACCAGTACGAAAACCAGGGTCAATTGCCATCGTCGGTTTCATACCTGCGGGAGCAGACAAAAGTAAGTTGCGTAAATTGCTTTCAAAAGTCGTAATTGACTCCAAATCTGCATACTCTTTGCGTTCGCTGCGTACCTCCCTCACCAAAGAATTCTTCATCAAACGATTGAACGCATCTTTGAGCATTTCCCGGTAAAAAGACCGCAATTCGGGAACCTTAGTTTTGACTTCCTGAGACTCTAGATAACCTTGGACAAAATCCTCATCAAAACCAATATCTAAACTAATAATTCCTTCCGCTTCACCGCGATAAAGCGCCAGTAAATTATGCGGCGGAATCTTACTTACCTTCGCCGAGAAATTGCGGTACATTTCATACTTCGTCGTCCCTTCCGGATAATCCTTTTTGATATCCGAAACAAAGACACCTTCATTAAACAAATAATCGCGCAAATAAGCCCGTAACTCAGCCTTTTCCGCCACAGCTTCCGCCAAAATATCAGCAGCACCACTCAAAGCATCCGTAGCAGTTTCCACCTTATTTTCCGGTGAAATATACGCCTTTGCTGCGGCTAACAAATCAACCGACTTTGCTTGAGGATTATTCAAAGATGCGATCAAATCAGCCAAAGGTTGTAAACCCTTTTCCTTCGCCGTAGTTGCTCTCGTGCGTCGCTTTGGTTTAAAAGGAAGATAAAGGTCTTCAAGCTCAGTTTTTTGTAAACAAGTCCTAATTTTCCCTTCTAACTCTGGAGTAAGTTTACCTTGAGCGGCGATCGCGTCCAAAATCGTCTCCTTCCGCTTCTCCAACTCACTCAGATAAGCATACCTGTCAAAAAGATCCCGCAACTGAGTTTCATCCAAACCACCAGTGCGTTCCTTGCGGTAACGTGCAATAAAAGGAATAGTCGCCCCCTCTTGCCAAAGCGCCAAAGCATTATTTACGCTTGTGAGATTAAGGGAAAGTTCATCAGCTAAAGTTCGCTCAAGATTCAGCATCGCCACAGTAGAGTCAACCTTTATCTAGCATAAACCAACTCTCGTAACTTCGCAGAGCTTATCGAACCAGGGAAACCTAACCCCCCAACCCACTTCGGCTGTTTCCCTCTCGTTACTCGGCGGAGCCGAGTAAACCTCTGAGTTTGCGCTCTGCTGGTCGTAACCCCTTCAATGCACGCGAGATACTTAGCGGCGCTCTCGGTTTTCGTGTAGTAGCCTCAACTCCGTAACCCCCTCTCGTTACTCGGCTCCGCCGAGTAATGACCCTAGGAGGCTCCTGCCTCCATTCCTCTAACAATCGAGGCAGGAGCCTCGAAACTACGTTCCCCGGCGGAGCCAGGGAACGAGGGAAAAGGCACAGCCGGGGAACCAGGGAAAAGGCACAGCCGGGGAACCAGGGAAAAACGCGAAAGTCACGTCATCCTTCGCTTCGCGAAGGATCTGGTGAGATCCTTCGCGAAGCGAAGGATGACATTGATGAAACGCTCTACTCAGTGATGACATTGATGAAACGCTCTACTCAGTGATGACATTGATGAAACGCTCTACTCAGGATGACATTAGTGAAACGCTCTACTCAGTGATGACATTGATGAAACGCTCTACTCAGTGATGACATTGGTGAAACGCTCTACTCAGGATGACATTAGTGAAACGCTCTACTCAGGATGACATTAGTGAAACGCTCTACTCAGGATGACATTGATGAAACGCTCTACCAGGATGACATTGATGAAACGCTCTACCAGGATGACATTTGGTAACGTAATCTGTTCATCAATGACCTTTACAATAAGAAAATCACCTTTGGATTTTCCAGCCAATGGAACAACCACCCCAAACAGAAAAAGAGAAGATGCTCGCAGGTGAACTATACCTCGCATCAGACCCAGAACTAAAACAACTCAGGCAACAAGCCGCCGAACTTACACATTGCTATCACCATACCCCTCCAAGCGAAAATCAGCAACGGCTGCAAATCCTCCAACAATTATTTGCTTCCTTGGGAGCCAATCCTGAGATTGTACCTCCTTTTCACTGCGACTACGGTAGTAACATCTATGCGGGAGACAATCTCTATCTCAACACTGGTTGTGTAATCTTGGATTGCAATCCAGTGCGCTTAGGAGATAATGTTCTGTGTGGTCCCTATGTCCAAATATACGCCGCTTACCATCCCACTGTTCCTGAAGTGCGACTTACACGAAGAGAACTTGCTGCTCCGGTAACTATTGGTAATAATGTTTGGATTGGTGGTGGTGCAATTATTTGTCCAGGAGTGGCGATCGGCGATAATACTACTATTGGAGCCGGGAGTGTGGTTGTCGAAAGTATTACCGCTAATGTCATCGCCGCAGGTAATCCTTGTCGAACGATTAGAGATGCTTAAACTCTCGTTACTCGGCTCCCGCCGAGTAATGCTCCCAGGAGGCTGGAGCCTCCATTCCTATATTATTATCGAGGCAGGAGCCTCGTCGTGTGCGTTCCCGGGCTCCAGCCAGAGGAAACCTAACCCCCCAACCCCCTTCCCTGCGAGGGAAGGGGGAGTAATTAATAATTTTTCGTTATTTGATCTAGAGCAATTCTTCTCCCCTCTCCTGGT
>NZ_JAAHBQ010000077.1 GCF_020144665.1 Oscillatoria salina IIICB1
GAAAGAGGCTTAGAAAGAGGAACTAGACAAGGACTTTTAGAGGCAATTGAACTAGATTTAGAATTTAAGTTTGGTAGTGAAGGATTGAGTATTTTGCCGGAAATATCTCAGTTAGAAGATGTTAATCAATTGAGAGAAATTTTACGGGCTTTGAAAACAGTAAATAATCTGAGTGAACTTCGCGCTGTTTATCGACTGGATGATGATTCTCNGCCAACTGAATTACAAACTAATTTTGAGCAAGAACTAATCCGGGTAGACGAAAAATTAATTTTAAAATTACATTCAATTTTTCATCAATTTTACTAACTAGATAAATGAAAATTTTAGTATTGAATGCTGGCTCTAGCAGTCAAAAAAGTTGCCTTTATGAGTTAGAAAAAAAACTGCCTGACTCACCACTAAAACCTCTCTGGGAGGCAAAAATTGACTGGACAAAAAAATCTGGTTTTGCTGTCTTAAAAGTAGAAAATAATCGGGAAAAGTCTTTAGAAAAAGAGTTACCAGGAACGGAAAAAGAAAAGGCGATCGCGCAAATGCTCGATACTCTCTATCAAGGCGAAACTGCCGTCCTCTCTAGTTTACAAGAAATTGACGTAGTAGGACACAGAGTTGTTCACGGTGGATCTCGCTACCGCAAAGCAACAATTGTTACTCCAGAAGTTCAAGCAACAATTAAATCTCTTTTCCCCCTCGCACCAGAACATAATCCGATTAATTTAGAAGGTATTGAAGCTGTCGAAAAAGTTTTACCAAATGTTCGTCAAATTGTTGTTTTTGATACAGCATTTCATGCAGAAATTCCTTTAGCCGCAGCAGTTTATCCACTTCCTTACGAATTTTTCCAGCAAGGAATTCGTCGCTATGGCTTTCATGGAATTAGCCATCAATATTGTTTACAACGCACAGCCCAATTATTAGGAAAAGAAGCCAAATATTTGTCAATTATTACCTGTCATTTGGGTAATGGTTGCTCTCTCGCAGCTATTCGAGATGGCGTTTGTGTCAATACCACAATGGGTTATACTCCTTTAGAAGGATTGATGATGGGTTCTCGTTCTGGTTCAATCGATCCAGGTATTTTAATTCAGTTAATGCGTTCGGGTTACAATGCAGAAAAGTTAAATCGCTTGTTGAATAAAGAGTCAGGATTAAAAGGACTTTCTGGTATTAGTGGTGATGTCAGACAAGTCAGCGAAGCCGTTAAAAATGGTGACGAACAAGCAAAATTAGCTTTTGATGTTTATCTCCATCGCTTACAATTTTATCTTGGCGCAATGTTGTCTTCTTTAGGGAGATTAGATGCTTTAGTATTTACTGGTGGTGTAGGAGAAAATAAACCCGAAGTGCGTCAAGCAGGCTGTGAAGGATTATCATTTTTAGGAGTAAAACTCGATTCCGAGAAAAATCAGACTTCACCTAAAGATACCGATATTGCGACTGCTGACTCTCCAGTAAAAGTTTTAGTAATTAATACTCAAGAAGATTGGGCGATCGCGCAAGAATGTTGGCATTTATGTCAAGATTAATCCGTTTACCAGTTCGATCCGAACTAAGAAAAATTTAAATGGATTAAACTAGATTTAGAATTCCTGAAAAATCCCAATGGCAGATTTAACCGGAACTTGGCTAGGTACTTATTGGCAACTAGGTATGCCAACCCGCTTTGAGTTAAGTATAGTTCAAGGTGGTAACACAATTACAGGTAATATTTTAGATGACAGTTATTTAGGTGAAGCTTCTCTTTCAGGATCGGTTGTCGGAAGAAATGTTAGTTTTGTCAAACGTTACCTAACTAGTGCGCGACATTCGATTAATTACACTGGTACAATTTCTGAAGATGAGAATTTTATCCACGGAAAATGGCAAATAGATAAACGTCATTCCGGGAAGTGGGAAGCGCGTCGCAGTGGAGAAAATTTGACTGTAGAAATTGAAACTAGCAAAGCTAACCAATTACCTGTTTTAAGCAAAAGTTAGTAATAGAGATGTTCCCGAAAACATCCTTTTATTTAGCTTGTTACCAACCAACAATAATTTGCCAAAAAGTAGCTGCTAAAACGACGATACCTAAATACTGCGGTAGTAATAATTTAAATGACTGACGGGCAATTCTTTGCGTTACCCACATTGAGGTTATTACTCCTGCAATTAAAGTCGTTCCTTGCAAAAAGGCAACCACGGCTGGATGTGCCACTAATACTGGCAAACTTTCACCATTTAAACCAAAGGTAGCAAAACTAACTGGTAAAATGCGTCCACCTTCGCCTAAACCTAACTTTAAATAATGTGCTAAGTTTGCTGCTAAAACTAAAGGCAAATATCCGTAAGCTAATTCAAGAAACCTTTTTGGTTTAATTTTGTTAGTTAATTGATAATATCCCTTCATCACCAGATGAACTAGCATCGGGAAAATTGCAGGTAAACTCAAAGCTGCTATTGCTACTCCAAAATGCGTCCAAAAATTACTTAAATCTAAACTTAAACCAAGTTGAGATTGTATTTCTGGTAAACGGTGCAAAAATACTGCATCTAATAACAATAATAACAAGGCTACTTCATAACTGCGCGGTTGATGACTCGTCCATAATTCTATTCCTGGCGGACGTAAATTAAACTCAACTGAACGATGGGGACAAGCTTTTAAACAAGTCATGCACAAAACACAATCTCGGTTATCTTGTAATTGGGCAGGATGAGAATATAAAGGACAGCCATTGGTTGCCATTCCTTCGCCTTTTTGCGGCCCTCCTTTATAACATTGATAAGTAGTACATTCTGCCGAACAAGTTCCTTGTTGCGCCCGTAATTCAGTCATCGAAAGTTTAGCGAACATTCCATTCATTCCGCCGATGGGACACAAGTAGCGACACCAAAAACGACGTTCAAAAATTGCGGAAAATATCATTGCCCCGGCAGTAATTAACAATAGTAAGCAAGCGGAAAGATAAGCTGTATTTTCTAAATCCCACAATTCTTCCCACAATAAAATTAAACTGAATAAGCCGAATAAAAACCAACCTCCCCATTTTTCTGCGGTTTGCCGAGGCCACTTTTTCAACTGTCGGGGAACCAACCATAAAGAAAGTTTTTGCGTGATTTCGCCGTAAATCATAAAGGGACAAATGGCGCACCATAGCCGTCCAACAAAAGGAAAACCAATTAAAACTAGGGGCCACCACCAAGCCCAAAATAAATTCAAGGCGAAGTTTTTATCTCGTGTTTGGGGACCGAGAAAAAGTAGGGCAACAACGATCGCAAAAGCGGTTAAAGTAAAGCCATAGTTGAGGCGATCGGGCCACCACGGGCTACGCAGAAAGTGACGCAAACGAGGATAGTTATTTAAGAGGTTGACGCGGAATTGTTTTTTCTTACTTTGGGAGGGCCAAACTATTTCTTCGGTGAGTTCTTTTGCGCCTGCTGCTTGGACGATCGCTCTTTGAATTAAGTTTTCTAATTCGCTAAGGTTGTTAGGAAAGTCGTAAGCTTGTAATTGTCTCACGGCTTCTGGTGTAATCCGAGGTTTTTTGATTCCTTTGGCACGAGAAATTAGACTCAAATAATAAGCCATTTGGTCGGCAATGTCGCTTTTGCGCACTCGCAAGGGCGGAACTTTAAGTAATCGTTCGGCGTGGGGATCGATTTCTGGAATCTTTTTCTCAGAAATCATAATAATTCTCGCTTGACTTTCAATAGGTTTAACGTTTTCCCCAGAACGACTGACTGGTTTGTAAGTCTTAGTTTTGAGTAATTCGGCTATGGGAGAAAGTAATTCTTTGTCTAATTCTTGAATGTTATTTAAGACTAAAGTTCCTCGATCTAAAGCAGCAATTAAACCAGGTTTTCCGCCGACACGACCGAATAATTCTGCGCCGCTAGCTTGAATTTTACTGCAATCAAGTTTAATTATTGGTTCGCGTCGATAAGGGGAACCAAAGTGAATTAAGGCGGCGATGTTGTCTTTTCCTAATCCTGGTTCGCCGAAAATTAGCACCGATTGGCGATCGCCGGACGCTTGTTTGATTTTTTGGCGTAATCGTACCGCATAGCGACTTTTGCCAACAATTCCCCGTCTGGCTTTGGTGACTAAGTAGGGTCGCAAAATCACCTGACGGTCTTGTTCGTAGCTTAATTGAGATGATAATTGAGCTAGTTCTTTGGCTAATTCAGGTGCGAATTTTTGGATGATTTCGGGATATTTTTCACTTAATTCCTGAAATTTCGCGCCAGGGATTACCCACAACCGACATTCACTGCGGCTGAAGATTGTTCTTTGGACTGGTTGGTTGAAAAGTAGTTCTTGCAGGTGGATAATTGCTCCGGGAAGCCAACTAATCGCCCAAGCGTTACTGGTTTGGCTGGTGCGATCGCTCTCTAGCTTTCCTTTTGCTAAAATATACAAATTCTTGACTGGGGTATCTTCTTTGACGAGAATTTCATCGGCTGAGACGATTTTTTCGGACATGACTTGCGCGATCGCTTCGATAACTTCTTCGCTGAGTACGCTAAATGCTGTTCTCTCTCGCAGCCAGGTTACTAAATTTGTTAAGCTCATTTTTGATTTTTAATTAATTTAACTTATTTTTTCCCTTTTGAGTTATAATTATACCTAATTTATTTTTGACTGGACAATGACGAACGCGATCGAACCAATTAATTTCTGGGTTCCTCTCAGCTTGCTAGGTTTAATTATTTTAGCGGCAATTTTCTTTAGCTACAGCAATAAATAAGCAGATTGATGCTTTCAGATCGATACTTCCTCGATTTTATCTACTTCGGTCAGCCAATTTCTACTTTTTTCTATTTCTCGGCTATCTGCATCTCGCTGACAGCGAAGAGCGAAGTTACAATAATTACACTCGCGACTACTTTCATTAACTTGAGGAAAAGGAATTCCATCATTATTGTAGCGGTCTAACCACTCATCTAGTTGCTTTAACAACTCAGTTAAATCTTCTCTAGTTTGTTTGTGTTGTTGACTATTGTACCTAAATTTACAACTTTGGGGTTTGCTTGGTAACTTAACAAACCAATAAGTCAGGGAAATTTGTTCTGGTAAATAAGCAGCAGTTTCTGCTAAAATATAAAGATAAAGACGGGTTTGCCAGTTATTGGCTAACTTTTTTTGATTTGGCGGTTGTAAATAAGTTTTCCAGTCAAAAATTTGCGCTTTTTCCCGATCGGTAATTATCAAATCATAAATTACAGTTAATAAGTAATCTTTAAATTGCAGAGTACGGCAATGTTCTGCATCTCGCCATTCACTTTCAGCAGGAGTTAAAATTTCCGGAGCAGTGGCAATTAGTGATTTAAATGAATGTTGAAGTTGCTCATCTTCTATTAATAAAGATTCAATCGGTAAACCTAATTCTCGTTGCTGCATTAACAAGTGAAACTGACTACCCCAACTTTGCTTTTCTAATTGTTCCGGGCTGACGGGAGAAAGTAATTGTTCCAGGTAAATATGTTGAAATTTACGAGGACAAGTTTCTAATAAATTGAGTTGGCTTTGAGATAAGCGTAGCGGGGGATCGGACATTGTTTAGTTACCTCAAGTTCGTTAATCTTAATTTAACTGAAAATATTAGTGCATGACCGCAAAATGTTTAATCAAAATTGAGGTGGGTTTTCCCCACCTAGATAAAAGTTTAACCAGATTTAAAGATTTGGCTTTCGGTAATTCGCTCTGAACAAGTATTTAAAACAGCGAAAATCACCATAGTTATCGGTCTTTAGTTAAAACAAAAACACTGCCTTCATTACCACGTCCAATTCGTAAATCATTGTCTAGATAAGTGAAATCGAGCCAACCTTGTTGCTCGCGATTTTCGATGTTAAAATCAAGAGGAGGAAACTTTTTACCAGCTTCAATTTGCTTAATAAAATCTCTAGGCGAACTATAGCCAAGAAATTTTTGCAGTCCAATAATTGACCGCTCAAACTTAACATTAACCCGCTTGGCAGATACAGGTTCAAAAGTAGCAGCAACCCCCACTAAGCCTTCAAGCAAAGGTAAACCTCCAAGTTCAGCAAAATTATAAATTCTTGCACCATCAGTACGAATACATTGATAAATTTGACCAGTTTCCAGCAAAGGAATACGATTAAAGCCCAAAAGTCCCTTACTGGTAGTGTAGAGTAAGCGCCAATCACCTTCAAGCAAATCAAGACTTTCCACAGGTCTGGGTGTAGGATTAAAATCTTCAAGTTGAGCGATCGCCGCAAGAATAGCCACCTTTTCCAACTCTTTCGCTAGCAAACCACGATTTTTTCCCGCGATCGCTTGCAGTAATTCCTCTTTCTTGCTCATGAGTTCCTAACCTCTGCAATCTCTTCTCTTTACATAAACTTGGCACGAGATACCAATCAGTTTTCGATAAGTTTTTTAACAATTGACAAGTTAAAATCAATAATGTTGTTGTTAGAGTTGCCTTATGTATAATCCTTCCTTACGTCAAGAACCTCGTTACGAACCAGCGTCAGTAATTCCCCTCAAGCAAGAAACCTCGCTGCTTGACTGGTTAGAATCAGAAGGTCGTCTGATCGCTCGTCAAGATCAAGAAGAAACTGATAACAATGAAGACGAAGAAGAAATCGCGGAATTGATGGATGTAGAAGATTCCGACGACTACGATATCGATGAGGATGATGAGGATCTTGACGATCTTGATTAATTGGTGAGGAGGGGGCTGGGGAGGAGGGGACTGGGTATTGGGGATTGGGGATTGGGGAAAAGTCAATCGAATCAGTTTTTCTTGAGTTAGATGCGATCGCCATTAAAGGCAAAATCGTTGTCGTGCGACCATCGATTCGACTACACTCTCCTGGTGAAAAAGGGCTATCTTGAGCGCGAAGTCATGAATAAGCAAAACTTTGCCCGATTGAGTGCGATCGCGCCGGAATATAGTAATTAACAACAAGATCGATCTCGTTACTCGCGATCGGGCAAGCGATCGCCCCTTGACTAAAGGGTTAATGGCGATGATAAAGTTTAGCTGGCAAGAAATTTGCGGTATTTTTTGGTGTGAGAGAATTGTGGAC
Organism: Oscillatoria salina IIICB1; assembly: GCF_020144665.1. Lineage (NCBI taxonomy): Bacteria > Bacillati > Cyanobacteriota > Cyanophyceae > Oscillatoriales > Oscillatoriaceae > Oscillatoria > Oscillatoria salina. Next base: position 7,042 of record NZ_JAAHBQ010000077.1, read on the forward strand.
GCAAAATTATTTTCCCGAGCAGCATTAAAGCCTTCTGGAGAAGCTTTACTAATCTTACTAGGCTGTCTTTTGAGCTTATTGGCAGTAATTTTTGATGCCACTGCTGGTCAATTTCTGGGTTACGAAGGTTCAATCAGTTTACCTCTCGTCATTTGTGCTTTGTTAAGTGGCATTTCTGGCTATGTAGTTATTCCCATCTTACGCAGGTTGAAAACAGGACAGCACGTTCGCGAGGACGGTCCTCAAACTCACTTGAAAAAAGCAGGCACTCCGACAATGGGCGGGGTGTTTTTTGTCCCCATAGCAATTTTAGTTGCTTTGTTCTGGACAAAATTTGCCCCCGAAGTAGTTGCTGTTTCGATTGTAACGATCGCCTACGCAGCAATAGGTTGGATCGACGACTGGCAAGTTTTGCGCCGCAAGTCGAATAAAGGTATTTCCCCTCGGATGAAACTGCTATTGCAAATCGTTACGGCGGTAGTATTTTGTCTTTGGGCTTTTGCGACTCAACCTGCAAGCATTACGACAGTTAATTTACCTGGTAATTTAATTTTGCCCTTGGGACTGTTTTTTTGGGCAGTAGCTGGCTTTGCGTTAGTTGCAGAAACCAATGCTACCAACTTAACCGATGGTGTAGATGGTTTAGCTGCTGGAACTGGCGCATTAGCTTTACTAGGGCTAGGCGCGATCGCTACCTCAACTTCTGGGAGTTTAACTGTTTTTTGTGCTTGTTTGGCTGGTGGCTGTCTCGGCTTTGTTATCCACAACCGTAACCCAGCAAAAGTATTTATGGGCGATACTGGTTCTTTAGCGATCGGAGGTGCTTTAGCCGCCGTCGGCATTCTCAGCCAAAATTTATGGGGTTTGTTTGTCGTCAGTGGCATTTTCTTCGTCGAGTCGCTATCAGTAGTTGCTCAAGTAGGCTATTACAAAGCTACCAAAGGACCTGACGGCAAAGGTAAGCGCTTGTTGAAAATGGCTCCGATTCACCACCATCTCGAACTTAGCGGTTGGTCTGAAACCCAGATAGTAGGCGCTTTTTACCTGATTAACACCGCCCTCGCTGCTTTGTGTTTGATGTTTTTTTAGCAAGATTGGCGACTAGGTTCAGTTATCAGGGAACAGTTAGCACGTACCCACATCTACAAGCTATCAGTGAAAAGTTAGCAGTTTTTATGCCCTTGAATCTGTTAGTTCCACATTGTTTAATCTCTTCCACTGACTGGTAACTGGTAACTGTTCACTGTTCACTGACAACCCCAATCCCCAGTCCCCGATCGCCGCTAACTTGCTACATTTGAAGTAAGTAGCAATAAGGAAAATCAAGATGGCAGAAACATCAAAACTACTACTGGTAGATGACGAACCCGGCTTGCGCGAAGCTGTTCAAGCTTATCTTGAAAGCGAAGATGAATTTGAGGTTGAGGTAGCCAGTAATGCTAAACAAGCTTGGGAGTTAGTACAAAAAGACCCACCGGATTTGGTGATTTCTGACATTATGATGCCGGATGTGGATGGTTATCAGTTCCTCAAACAGCTACGAGAAGATCCTCGCTTTAAGTCGCTTCCGGTAGTTTTTCTCACAGCCCGTGGGATGACTAGCGATCGCATTCAAGGTTATCAAGCTGGTTGTGATGCTTATTTACCTAAACCTTTCGATCCTGATGAGTTGGTGGCGATCGTTCATAATCTTTTAGAAAGACGTGCTGTTTCTGCGGAAACTGGCGATAGTTCTGAGTTAGAAAAGATTGCCCGGGAAATTGCTGATATTAAGAATATCCTCGGTCAAAATTCTGGTATCGCCCAAACTCCCTCGCCAATTAAGATTGAGTTAACTCCTAGAGAACAAAGTGTCCTCGATTTAGTCGCTCAAGGTTTAATGAATAAAGAAATTGCTAGTCGTCTCAAAACTAGCGTTAGAAATGTAGAAAAGTACGTGAGTAGGTTGTTTAGTAAGACGGGAACTAACAGCCGTACTGAGTTGGTCCGTTTTGCTTTAAAACACGGGCTGACAACTTAAAATTTTACTACCTTATTTTTCTTTTTTTGTCAAGAGTAAATATTGCAAGCGGATTTGAGGATCGTTTTCCCAAATCCGCTATCTTCTTTGCCTAAAACTGTTACTGACAAGTTTATGAAGTTTAATAAATTTATTTTAATTTTGATGGCTTTTTCTTATCTTTCTTCGCAGAAATTGATATTCTCGTAAATAGTTACAAAAAGCTATTTGTCTAATTTAAATTATTCGATCTAAATTCTGAGCAAAATCCAGGAGCAACCGTAAGTATTCTTACTCCCATAAACATCAACGAAAAGATGCTTCGGTAGCTAGTTTTACTCGCTAACCTTAAGGGAACTCAGTCAGGAAAGCGATGTTTCCCCAATGAAGAAAGCGATCTGAAAGCTAAGTTCAGGACGGATAATTTTTAGTTGGCAAATAAGCTCTGATGAATTCATTTTTGAGAAACAAAAGATATGAAAACCGTACAAAAAAGACACTTAGGTCAATCAATTGGTTTGGCGCTTGTTTTAGCTTTAATGAGCGTAGGAGTAATTGTTTTGATGATGATGCAAAGTGGTAGCTTCTAATTACCAAAGCATTAATAGTTCAACAAAGTGGAGGCGCGATCGATCGCCTCCTGGCAAACACTGGAAAACAACTTTTTCATTTACCAGAAAAACTGGGTTTAAAGCCTCGCCCTTTAGATGATTTCTTGCCGACTTATGGTGAGAAACCCATTAGGCGGAAATCGTCACCGAAAGCGAATTAAGCGAGGATTATATCGTTCGGGAAATGGCAGTTCGATCGATGCTGACTGCAACGGTGCGGCTAAGATCCTTAAAAAAGTAGCGGCGACTTTGAAGTTTTCTCTCAAAGGAGTCAGTAGGGGCGCTTTGACTACGCCAAATAGAGTCAATTTTTAGATGGCTTAAGAATCCCCTCCCTCCGCGTTGCTAAAGGGAGGGGAGCAGTCAAATACAAATGAGAATATTTTTTCCGTGGGTATCAGTACCGCAAGTATCGAACAAGCCGTATTTGGCACTCAATTTTTGCACTCGTTCGGTTTGTTTTGGGCTTGGTTGCCAAGGATTCGGACGGTTATAACCATAATAAGTTTCAACCCCATCAATTCCTAACTCAGCCGCAGCCGGAATTAAATCCTCAACCTGACGTTTATTTTGATAGCGGGCTGGATGGGCTAAAACTGCTAACCCACCTGCGGTATGAATAGCATCGATAACAGTTTTCGCCCCAGCTTCTAAATCTCTAGAATCATTTCCTTGTAAATAAGGCTGTAAGACAGGATGTTCGGGATCGAAAGCATAACCGAGAATGTGTACTGTTATTTCCAGTAATTGGGCATCAATTTCTGCGCCTGTCCACAAATGAGGCAAAAATTCAGAATCAGTTTGCTGACGAGCTTTGTCTAACCAACTTTGAGCAACTTGATAGCCTTGAGCGCTATGATGATCCGTAATTGCCAATCCTTTCAAGCCAATTTTAACAGCTTGTTGAATTAGTGCTTCTGGTTTTAGTTGTCCATCTGAGTAAATAGTATGCAAATGAAAGTTGTAGCGAGTCGGACAACTATCTGCTTGTATGGTTGACCAAACTTGTTTGAGTAAAGTTACATTTTGTGCTGCTGAGTTTGATGAAACAGAAGCCTGAAGAATGTTGACAGACATAAACGCCTCGGAGATGGTACTGTCTTGCTAGAGAATTATCTAATTCACTGTTTCTGCTCTAGTGGTGACAATTGAGCAAGGCTCAAACATTTCTAATTGTTACGATCCACAATAGCAAAACAAATTCAAAATGGCAGGTATCGGTTGGAAGACAAAATCCTCAAATAGGCTTCTGCCTTGGTTTATAAGTTTTAATTTTGATTATAGGATGTTTGAGTCTAATTTTTTTTATGGAATTTGCCTTGACATAATTAATATTCTATGATAATAAATAGGGATTTGTTAGCGATCGCTGATTTTGAGCGAAGTCGCAAGCTCTTCTGACTCTCAAGTTTTTTCAGTTCTGAATATCTTAGTCAAAAATTAATACCATTTACCAAAACCAATGCTACAGACACAGACCCTGTAGAGACTAAAATGCAACGTCTCTACACAAGATTATGTAGTGCAGTTAAAGCAAATTGGTATAACTTTTACTCGAAGGAATCAGTAAGCAAATATTCTCACTTTGAAACTTTATTAAAAATTCAGCTAGTAATTTGTGTTTTGCAAGAAGGCGCGGTTTCCGACCTATTTGGTAGTAGAGAAAACCGCGATTTTGGTTAATAAACAATGACCCCGATTAAATGTCATGAGTGTTACGAGTTTTCCAAGCAGCTTCGAGCAATTCCGTCCAGCGCTTTTGCACTTTTTTCGTAGTACAGCCCAAAGCTTGAGCAATTTCTTCGTCGCTTTTTTTCTCACGTTTTAGCTCTAAAAGTTGTCGCTGTTGGTCAGAAAGGGTTTCAATAAATACTTCCCATTGTTGTTCGGTCATGCCTAATTTTTGGTCGAGATCGGCTCCTAGCCACTGATGAACTAATTTCCAGTGAGAAGAGCGAGCGAATTTTTCGACATGGTATTTAAAGCGCTGTTGCAGATAGTCGCGTTCGCGAGGAGTTAGACCGAGAATTTCGTCGATTTCGCTAGCAGTGAGGTCTTGCAGTTTCAAAGTTAAATAATTAGCGCAGTCAGCATGACCTTGAGATTCGAGGTATTCAAACAAAGAAGAGATAATGCGATCGCGTAGCACTGAGTCAGAAGGATCGGTAGTTTCGGCAACCATTGACTCGCGTACCTGCTGTACCGCCGCCGATCGCTGTTGGGCGATCGCGTCTTCTCCTTTGGGAAATTCGGCTGCTTGTTCGATATCTACGGCTGTCTCATTCGGCATCCGACGAGCAAAAGTTTGCGCTCTGAGGATAATCAGTTGTTGAGAGTAGCCATTCGGTAAGTTAATCCGACGTTTAGCATACTGCTCGGTAAAACCCATATACTCAGCTAATTCGAGCTTAGTACGTGGTTGATAGTCAGGAGGAACATCATTTTCTCGACGAAAAGCTTTCAGAGATTCAGTGTAGAAATCTTGCAAGAAATCCTCGATCAGGTTGTAGCGAGCATTAAACCCTAATTGCGCTCCTGTCGGCGCAATGTGACGATAAACCATCACGCTGAGGTTGCTGTGTAATTCAACCCGACCTTGTTTAGAACCGAGTTTGTAGTAGGATAAATGTTTATTCAAGCGATGACGCGCCAAAGACAACTGCCAAGCACGAACCTCACCAGTTTTTTGAATGCGATCGCTATGAGCGCAAACTCGTTCTACTTCACAAGCAATGCGAGTTGCTACTGCCTCAACTGAAGCAGATTTAACTCCGATACGAGAGTATAATTCCTCTTGAATCAGTTCTTTTAATGGTTGTTGTTCTTCTACCCCTTCCGGACAAAGAGCCCGATCGCAAGAAGAGTGATTGAGAGAGTTATCAATTTTTAAGTTCATGGTAATGCCCCAAACAAAGTGTGATAGACGCATGGGCAGTTTGCTGCACGGCTTCCCCAATTGTGGGTAAGGGTGAAGTCTTCCAACGAGCAAATTCAAGCCGAAGATGTAGGTTCCCTTATCCGAGTGGGAGTTGAGTTTTTCTTTTTCTCTCTCCCTTTCCAAACTGCCTACAATTTGAATGTAGATGCCTATCCTTGGCTCTTGGGCTATCCCTGTGTCACAATTAAAATCTCGATCTCGCGCTTCACTTTTACCATTACCGAGTTTCGGTTGGTCAAAAGCAATAAAACCCTTGTTGAGCGGGTATTTCAGAGCTGAAAATAGTTTCAAATTGCCCTGCCGCTAGCTATAAAAGCTGCCCTTTTTATTGAGACGCTTAGAAAATTGTCTTGTTTCCTTGGAGCATCAGGGGATTGACGATTGAGCGCTAATTAATCGCTTTTGCGGCTAGCTACCAGTGGTGATGGTTAGCCAATCTTCGACTGCTTCCCATCCTAAACCCTGACGGGCGATCGCTGGTTCGTCGCTAGTCATATCGATAATGGTAGAAACTTGAAAACCTGGTTCGGAATCGTCATCAATAATAATATCGACTAGATTCTCCAGAGCATCAAACAATCTCGCTTTTTCCAAGCCAATTGTCGGAAATTTTCCTTCTTCGTTCGGTAAATGAGCCGAAGTTGAAATTACCGGATTGCCTAACGCTTGTAAAAGTGCCTGACAAACCTGATTATCGGGAACGCGAATTCCCGTGGTTTTGCGTTTGGGACTCATTACCAAGCGAGGTACTAGCTTGGTTGCAGGTAAAAGGAAAGTAAATGGTCCGGGAATCAGGCGCTTCATAATTTTATAGGCGCGATCGTTTACCAAAGCGTATTCTGAGATATTGGACAGTGACGAACATAAAAATGTCAGGGGCTTATCATTAGATAATTGTTTGAGTTGTCTAACTCTTTCTACTGCCGATTTGACATTTAAGTCACAACCGATCGCATAAACGGTATCTGTAGGATATAGCATCACTGCTCCGTCTTGCAGTGCGCTTTTGATTTCTTCTATTCGGCGTTCTTGGGGTGTTTCCGGATGAATAGAGTAATAAATAGCCACGATCTTCAAAATTAAGGTGATTGGGGACTGGGGATTGGGGACTGGGTTCAGTTATCAGTGAACAGTTACCAGTTACCAGTGAATAGTTAACAGCGATCGCTTTGTCATCCAATTCTTCATCTGTCTTCCTAATCTCCTCTATCTCCAATCTTTACTGATTACTGGATAACTCCTAACGGGTACGTGCGGGTACGTGCTAATTAATAACTTCTCACTGGTAAGTGTTGAATTTCCACTTCATAAGTAATAATAAACATCGATCGTCATTATCATTAAAGATAAATGAGAAAAGTTGCTTATCTTGAATGTCCAACTGGAATTGCTGGCGATATGTGTTTGGGTGCGTTGGTGGATGCTGGTGTTCCTCTAGATTACCTTGTTGGTAAACTGCAAAGTTTGGGGTTAGAGCAAGAGTACCGTTTGCGGGCTGAAAAAGTGCGTCGTAATGCTCAAATAGCAACTAAAGTTTACGTGGATTTACTTCACTTGCATCATTCGGCTGACGAGTCCGATCATCACTCTGCACGACATTTACCAGAAATTGAAGCTTTAATTCAAGCTGCGGAGTTACCTTTTCAAGCGAAAAGTTGGAGTTTGCAGGTTTTTCGTCAACTGGCGATCGCTGAGGGTGCAGTACACGGAATCTCTCCAGAAAAGGTTCATTTTCATGAAGTTGGTGCTACTGATGCCATTGTAGACATTGTTGGCACTTGTTTGGGGCTGGATTGGTTGGGTATTTGCGAATTATTTTGTTCAGCGCTTCCGACTGGAGGGGGTACGGTGAAGGCTGCTCATGGTATCTTACCAGTGCCAGTTCCGGCGGTGTTAAAGCTTTTGTCTCAGCGTCAAGTCCCAGTTTACAGTAATGGGATTGAAAAGGAACTGGTAACGCCAACTGGGGCGGCGATCGCTACTACTTTAGCAACTAATTTTGGTTCTCCACCACCGATGCAAATTGAGACAATTGGTTTAGGCGCAGGTTCCCAAGAGTTTGCTATTCCCAATATTTTACGCCTTTGGGTCGGTCAAGAGACTGGAAATGTCACCAAATCGGATAATCTGGGTGAGATAGAAACGATCGCGACTCTCCAAACACAGATAGACGATCTTAGTCCGCAGGCGATCGCATATACTTTCGATAGATTATTTGCAGCCGGAGCGGTAGATGTCTTTACGCAACCAATTAATATGAAAAAATCTCGTTCCGGAATCTTATTAACAGTTATTTGTCCCCCAGAAAAAATCGCCGCTTGCGAAACAGTTATCTTTCGTGAAACCACAACTTTAGGTATTCGCCGCTTAACTCAACCCAGAACAATTTTACCTAGAGAAATTCAACAAGTTAAAACTGAATATGGTACAGTCCGAGTAAAAATTGCCTTTCAAGGAAATCCCGAAGCCAAAAATATTCTTAACGTCCAACCAGAATACGAAGACTGCGCCCAAATCGCGAGAGAAAATAACCTACCTTGGCGAGTTATCTACCAAATGGTACTTGATGCGTGGCATCGTCAAAACGCAGCAAATCACTAATAATTTTGTTCTTAAATATTTTTCATTGTCGTCAATTATGCCTATTTCAATCTATCAAATCTCAATCTGTAATTACCTCTCCCAAACGCTTCAAAATACGCAATACCTCGCCTAACTCATGCCGTCTGGGAAATAGAGAAAACGTCCGCGATACATCATACTCAGAAGCATCTTCCTGAATTAATAACTTCAAAAAAACAAACTCATCACCATTAGTAGCCATCCCAAAAACTGGACGTGCGGGGTTAGGATTTGCTAGGATATAAGCTAATAATTGTGGAAGTGCAGCCGGAACGGGAATACTTGTTCGTTTCGATTCTACCACTAAAATCCATAGAGAATTTTGGACTACCAATCCATCAATCAAACCACGAATTATCTCTTGAGAATCTTCCAGTTCTAGGGTAATATTTTGAGGAGAGTGAATCCGAAATGGTGGGTCGAGAAAACCTGCAAGTTCTAATAAAATTTACTGTACCTTCGAGGAGTAAACGATCGCTACGATGGTAATCATAGCGCCTTTTGATGCGATTAACCCCTACTTGTTCGGCTTCGCTCAATTCCGGTAAATCATCAATCCATTCAGAAAAGAAGCGATCGCTATCAGTCTGACATAAATTGAAACGCTCCTCAAGGTCATTCCAAGTTTTAATCGTTTCCGTAACTGCTACACTTGTAACCATCAATGTTCATCCCTATCGAGAATTGACGCGAAGTGCGTAACTCAAGACAAGAGCTATCTAAGCAAATTATAAATTAACAAACAGAAGAATTAGTTATTATCTTAATCATTGGTTAAAAAAGTTATTAACAAGCTACGAAAACAGCCAGCATTGGAAATACTGGCTGAGATTTTATTTGACTAACGAGTGCGAAAACACTCACGACAAACTATTATTTAACTGCGTCAGCAGCATCGTCAGCAGCTTCAGTAACTTTGCGGGTTAACTCGTTTCCTTTTACCGTACGTTCGGCAGTATTAGAAACTTCTTTCGGTGCATCTTGAGTAAGATTTTCTACACCTTCTTTTGTACCTTCGGCAATATCTTCAGCCGTAGATTGTGCTTTCTGACTTGCATTTTTAGCTGCTTCAGCCGCCTTTTCACCGACGTTTGTACGCTTGATGTTTTCACCGACATCACCAGTTACTTTCAGGTTTCTTTTAGCATTATCTACCAATGCCTTAGCTTTAGCTGAAGTTGCGCTAGTATCTCTTCTGGGGTCAACATCAGTGTTGCGGTTCATTCCTTCAACTACTGGTGCTGGAGATTCTTCATCAGGAAAACGATACTTTAATTCTTCACTTGGTGTAGTGCTAGTATCAGTAGCACCAGGTGTCGCATTTGCGCCACTGCAAGCAGTGCTGACAAAGAATAAAATTCCGACTAAAAATGCTGAAACTATTTGTCGGATTTGAATGTTTTTTAACCAAGAAATTAATTTTTTCATGCTTAATTACCTCCGTTGTTTGCTTAATTAAATTTTTGCTGACAGTTAGACTTTTACCAAATAATCAAATAGATTTATCTGGATTTGTTACTAACTGTTTAGCAAAATTATCTTATTATTTGGCAGTTTTTGGCGAAACTTGTTCTGCTGCGCCGCCAATAAATTCTGAAGCTTCCTCAAAAGCTTCGCCTGCTTTTTCTAATCTTCCTTCACCAACAGTGCTACGAACTGCTGGATTTTCACTTTTAACAGGAACTCGCGAACTTGCCTTTTTCTCAGTGCTGATAATTGGCAATTCTCTTTCATTAGTAGCAGTATCTTTTTTGTACTGTGCGCCTTCTAAATTTTTGTCTACAGCAGTGCTAGCAATTAACTGCTGTAAATTTAGTTGCCCGTTAGCTTGATTGTTTTTGAGTTCAGTTGCTTTGGGGTCGGGTGATGTTTTATACTGGGTTAGGTTATCTCCGCCAGCTTTGTGAGGGTTATTTTGCCCTCCAGCTTGGACGGGAGGATTATGAGGGCGAGCGCCTCGGATATCACCACTGTTACAAGCAGCACTGACAAAAAGAATAATTCCTGCCAAAAATACAGTTAAAATTTGCCGCAGTTGCAGCTTTTTCAGGATGTTCTTCACAAAATTCTCTCAGATTTGTCAGATTACTCTGCTAGCTTAGGAATATTCCGGCGATCGCTTCATCTAGCTCAAGTCACATTCTTAGCCTCATCACCATCGACCCTTTTCTTACTCAAGAGAGATTCACTAAGTGACAAGTTAATGTTTTTTTGTTCTCTTCGTCAAGTTTCCCGATTTGGGATAGCCTTGCTCAGGTAGATCGCTTCAAAAATATGAAATTCGAGCCTTAAAGTTTCACTTTGTGAAAGATTGAATTTTTGTGAAATCTGCTCGCAAAGATTTTTAAATTTAGTAGTTGTCAATCGAAGCCAAAATTTACACCCACTGAGAAACTATTATTTTTGTCTACGTTGTTTTTCTCGCTCGATTTCTCTTTGCAATTCTTCAACTTGACGACGCAATTCTTCGACTTCAGTTTGGCTGGTTTGGGAATCTACGTTAACTGCACCTGAAGCTTCGGAACGTTGATAATTTCCTTGACGGATTTGTTGATATTCAGCAGAATTGACCCATCCGCGCAAGTAATGTAAGCGTTCGACGGGAAAAGGATGGGTGAGAAAAGCACCATTTCCACCGTTGTAAATCAAAAATTTATAAATTTGGTTTAAACTATCTTTCTGGTCGAGTTCTTGATAATTATCTGCTTGCTGAATAAACTCTTTTAAGCTACATTCGTGGGCATATTTATGACTACCTCCGGCACTTTTCATCATCATTTGCGCGATCGGGCGTTGGTCGTCAATTACTAACATTGCGGCGCGATCGGCGGATAATTCGGCTTTGCGTCGCCATTCATAAAAGGCATAAATTAAACCACTGTTAATTAAATTACCTAAACCTAAAGTAAGTTCGCCAAGCAAAGAAGCTGCACCCATTGCCCAAATTGCCATTTGGATTAAAATTGAGTGGTCGCATTTGATATGTCCTAATTCGTGTGCTAAGACAGTGCGAATTTCGATTTCGTCGAGTAAATCAAGTAAGCCTGTATTTAAGACGATATAAGGACGTTCGTGACCGAGAGAATAGGCATTTACTACCGGATTTTGGCTAACAAATAAGGATGGTTCGGGATAAATATCTAAGTCGCGGGCGCATTCGCGAAAGATGCCATAAACCGTGGAATATTGGCGGGGTCCAACTTGAATATTGTTACCCAAAAGATAAATATTTTGCGGGCGTTCGTACAAGTATTCGACAAAGCTACGGGCAAGAATATTAAAGCCGGGAACGCTACGCAAAGCAAGTTCTGCTTGGCGGTCTAGGGGATGTCTGAAGGCTTCGCTGGAAATTCCGGGATAACTAGGCATTGTTGAGTTTATTTTACTGCTTTAGGTTTAAATATTTCAGTTTCACTTTAGATCATAAACGGGCAGTTAGCTTATTCCACAGGATTTTGTCCGTAAAAAGGTAGTGCTTCTGACCAATGGGGACGTTTTCCTTGTTGCCATTGGTTGTATGCTAGTTCTAGTAAGGCGGTGCTAGTGTTTCCTAAGTTAGTTGGTTCTTTAATTAGCTGATAATTAGTTTCCAAATTGGCTAGGGTTTGTTGCCATCCTTCCTGGGTCATAGTTGTATTGGGTAAGGTTTCGATGAGATTTAGGCGATTGGGCAAAGCCCAGCGATCTTTGGGGCGATCGCCACTTATTTGATAAATTGCTACAAATAGTTGACCTCGCCTTGCTTGCATTTGGATGGCGACGATCTCGCTACTCAGTTTATCTTTTTCCTGCCAAACTGCTGCGGCTAGAGTGGATATCCCAAAGACGGGAATGTCTAACTGTTGTCCTAATGTTCTAGCAGTAACTACGCCGATGCGCGTACCTGTAAAACCTCCGGGTCCTTTCCCCACGGCGATAAATCCGAGATCTCTCCAAGTCTGGGGTTGGATAAATTCATTCAGGTATTGATGCAAGTAAGTGGATACGTCTCTACCTAAGTCCCAGGTTTGCTGGCGGCTTTCGCCAGTGAAGTTACTTATCGCTAATCCTAGTTGACCAGTGGTAGTGTGTAAAGCTAAACCATAATTTTGAGGATGATTTTTTTTCATTTTGTGAATTAGGAAATACTCTTGAAATTGGGGTTAAATTGTCCGGAAAATCAGTTTTTTCAAGCAAGTTAATTGGCTTGACTTTATTTAATATTTCTTATCTATCTCTCCTGGCAGAGCCTAAGTTTCTACTCCAGACAGAGAAAGTTTTTTGGTTAAAAAAGCACGATTAAAGTAAGAGTTTCATAGTTTTGAAATTCCGAGCAAGAAAGTTAGTTTAACTTAGGAAAAGAAAATGACTACTTACGGAAGAGATTATCGCCACAAGCGTGCTGTGGGCGTATTTCCTAGTCGCGAAGCAACAGAAGATGCTCTCCAACAATTGCGAGAAACAGGCTTTGACATGGAAAGAGTTTCTGTGATTGCTAGAGATGCTGATGGTAATAACAGAATAGCTGATGCGGAAGTACATCACCAAAATATAGGTAATAAAGCTGATGAGGGGGCTGCAACTGGGGCTGCTACAGGCGGTGCTTTAGGGACGATCGCGGGTTTGTTTGTGGGTTTGGGTGCTTTGGCGATTCCTGGTGTTGGTCCGATTATGTTTGCTGGTGCGGAAGCTACTGCTTTAGCTACTACTTTAGCAGGAACGGCGATCGGTGCTGCGGCTGGTGGTTTAGTCGGTGCTTTGATCGGTTTGGGTATTCCTGAAGATAGAGCGAGAGTTTACGGCGATCGCGTTTCTCAGGGTGACTATTTGGTTATGGTGACAGGTTCTGATGCCGATCTTCGCCGTGTTGAGCCAATTTTGGTTAACCGAGGTATTGAAGAATGGGATATCTATGAAATCGCACCGGAAGAGCGCGTGAATACTGTTGAGCGGATGGAAAATGCTGAGGTTATCTACAAAAATCAGGCGGGATCTCATCCCCAAATACCTGCTACCCCAACTACTGTAGATTATACCGAACCAGAAGAAACTGTAGAGCGCGATCGAGATGTTGTCGATAACAATCGACTGGTGGAAATTGTCGATCGCCGAGACGAAACTTATCGGCGTTAGTAGAGGTTGTACGACGCTAAACATCTTGATTTCAATTTAGTCGCAATAGTCGAGGGTGGGTATTGTCCACCCTAAAAATAACTTTGTTGGCGATCGTTAATCAAGGAAAAATCAATCATGAACAAATTAACATCATTTTTACTTAGTTTTGCGGTACTTTTTGTTAGTGTAGCCTGTAGCGATGTGGCTAAAACTAGTTCTGATGCTCCCAATAATCCGAACGAAACTGTTACTGAACCGGAAAATATTGAGGAGACAGCAGAAGATGCAAATACTGAAGTTCGACAAAAGCAAATTGAGTCCGATACTCGCGCTAGAGATGAACGAAATGAGGCTTTAGGTGATGGAGAAGTTAAGGATGATGATGATTTAGCAAGTCAAGTTCGCAGTGAGTTGGAAACTTCTATTCCTGGTAGTAAGTTGTCGGTAAAAGTCGAAGATAGTCTGGTTACTATTTTTGGTACTGTTCCCGAACAACAAGATTATGAGTCAATTGAGCCTTTAGCTAAAGAGGTTGAAGGTGTAAAAACTGTTAAGCTTGATGTCCAAGTTGTACCGCCAAATTCCCCCGAATCTGAATAATTACTTGCATTAAAACCCCGCGTCTTTATAATTTTGGCGCGGGGCTTTTCCTACAATCAGTTAATTTAATTAATCTCACTTGTTTATCTATCTAGCTGACTCGATCGCTGCTTTTCTAAAGAAAAATTTATTCTTCGATAAACTTTATCTCTCGCCAGTTTCTACGAAGCGGAACTTATTACTTACAAAAGGAGCCGCTACGATGATTAATTTGATAATCAGAGGTGCAAAAACTAAGCTGAAAAAGCAGCAAACTAAGGCAATAAATGCAGCAGCTATTTTCACCATTTCCTCAGTGGAATTTATGCTCAGGAAAATTGCTCCTGAAGCAACGGCTAAACTCATTAACAAGGGAACAAACATCAAAACTACCTCTTGGCACTAACAAGCCTGTCCACAATAAATTTTTGTGGTACAAAATGAAGTGCGTTCCTTCGAGATTAATCCCTACTTCCGTCTCACCACTCCCGAGCGTTAATTTTCGTTTCTGGAGGAGTGGGAGATGAACGATTCGTCTATTTACTTATCTTTACATTTCTGGTTTGACTTGTCAATAGTTTATTTAAATTTATTTGTTTGATAAGATTGATTTATGAATCATCGAGCGATCGCCAGATTAAATTTTACAGTCTCGAAGCCTTTGCATCAAAGAGGAATAGATTTCCGCACCACCACCCAACCAACCGGACCAAACACCACCTTCTAAAGGTAAATGTCCCATAGGAGTACGAATCGAGAAACTGAGATCGGAATGTTTCAACCATTTTTTGTGCGATCGCCAACCGACGAGATCGCCAAGCTTATGATAATTTCCACCCACGCGATCGTAAATTCGTTTTTGTACGCTCAAACCAAAACGTCCGCCGCTATACTGTACCCAAAGTTGGTCAATAGTACGCAAATCCCTGCAAGGAAAAGTTTTCAGATCCGAATTTAACAAATAACCTCGGAGATCGGCACGAGCAACCCAAAGCATCACCCGTTTAGTTTCTTCATCAGCTTGTTGGTACCTATTTGCTGCCAATAAATCGTATAATCTACTATAATCTGCACCTACATCACTAGCGAGTGAAATCTGGGATGGTAAATCAAAGCTTGTCGGAAAAGCTGGTTCTGGTTGTGGAGGTGGTATCGGTGAAGCTTGCTTAACCAATCGTTTTTTGTCGAGATTTCGTCGCCAAAATCGCCAAATCAGAACAGCAAACACCACTACTACTGCTATTACCACTAAAAGCCCGATTCCACCCCAATCCATAACCATACAAAAGTAGGAAGTTTTACCAAGATTTTAGCAAAACCAAATTTGAGCTTAATGAAATTGCCAGAGTTTAATTGTTTTATCTTGGGAAGCGCTGGCGATCGCGGAACTATCTAAACTAATAGCTACAGCTTTCACTGGTGCTGAATGTTCAGCTAAAGTATCAAGGAGATCGCCGCTTCCCGGATGCCAAACTTTAATCAATGTATCGTCACTACCACTGATTAAAAGATTACCTTCTCGATTAATACTCAGAGAATTAATTACCTCAGAGTGAGCAGCAAGATTGCGTATTAAATTACCGCTAGCGAGATGCCAAATCTTAATAGTTTTATCCGCACTAGCACTAATTAATAATTTTCCGCTCGGACTAAAATTAATTGCTGTAACTGAACGATCATGTCCTGCAATTTTAACCTTTTTTTGGCTGTTTCTTAAATCCCAAATTATAATTTCACCCGCGCTACTTCCACCAACAAGCAAGCTTTTTTCAGGATTAATAGCCAAACTAAAAATTTCATTTTCCAGCTCAGAAAAATTCAACCAAACAGCATTTTTCCTTAAATCCCAAACTTTCACACTGCGATCGCTACTAGCACTAGCTAAAATTTGACCATCTTTACTAATAGCTAAAGCTTTAATCCAGCCAGAATGGGCTTGAATTGTTTGTAACTCTTCTTGGTTGACTAACTGCCAAAATTTAATCGTATAATCCCAACTACTACTAATAATCTTTTGTCCATCAGGAGTAAAAACTAGCGCCTCAATAATACTGCGATGACCGGAAAAACTTGCCTTTTCCCGTGCAGTTTGCAAATCCCAAACTTTCACAATTCTATCTGCACCACCGCTAGCTAACAATTTGCCATCAGGACTAAAACTAAGGGCATGAACTGAGCTATAATGACCTCGGAGAGTTTGCCAACATTTCCAAGTAGGAACTAAAGATTTTGTAACCGATTTAACAGCAGATTTAGTTAAAGTTTGCCCGGAATTTAAATCTCGAAAAACTTCTGCGGCTGATTGATAGCGATTTGGCACAGAATCAACAAGCATTTTGTTAATTATTCGACTCAATTGTTGGCTAACCGGAGTTAGTAAATAATCTTGCCAAACCGAAATTCCTGCTTGGGAACTAAATAAATCAAAAGGCTCGATTTGAGTTAGTAAATAAACACAAATAACAGCTAAACTATAGATATCGCTAGCACCAACAGCTTGAGCGAGAAGTTGTTCGGGAGCGGCAAAACTGACAGAACCAATTAACGTTCCTTTTTGCGCTAAATTGGTTTTGCTAGTAGCTTTAGCAGCACTAAAGTCAACTAACATTAATTGATAGCCACCAGGAGGTTGAATCAGGTTATCAGGATTAAGATCTCGATGAATTACCCCGCTTTCATGGACGAATTGCAAAACTGGCAAAATCTCGTTGAGAAGTTGACGAATTTGCGTTTCATTGAAAGCTCCCTCCGCAGCTAATTTTTCTCT
This sequence comes from Oscillatoria salina IIICB1, assembly GCF_020144665.1. Lineage (NCBI taxonomy): Bacteria > Bacillati > Cyanobacteriota > Cyanophyceae > Oscillatoriales > Oscillatoriaceae > Oscillatoria > Oscillatoria salina. The sequence continues at coordinate 23,652 of NZ_JAAHBQ010000077.1, forward strand.
TAAGGTTTGTCCCTCGATAAATTCTTGTACCAACAAAGCAGGAGAATTACTGCCCGGTTCTGGTTCAAAATAAGCAAGTAGAGCGGGAATTTGGGGATGCTGTCCTACTTGTTGTAATTTGAGGGCAGTATTGCGGAAATTAGCAGCATTTGTGCGGCGATCCAGGTAAACTTGTTTAATCACGCAACGGCGTTTGCTAATTTCACCTTCATCCACAGCTAAAAAAGTGCGTCCCGCAAGGTTAGCATAGCCATCACCACCAGTTTTTGCGATCGCCTGAAGGGGACGATAGCGAGATCCTAACAGTAACTTTGAGCCACAATTAAGGCAAAACCTGCCGTTATCTGGATTGAGCGGTTTTGGACAATTAGGGTTAAGACAGTAACTCATCTATCAATCAATGAGCAGTTAACAGTTAGCACGTAGCCGCAGTTATCAGTGAACAGTTAACAGTTACCAGTGAACAGTTATCAGTGAACAGTCACCAGTGAACAGTTATCAGTGAACAGTTATCAGTGAACAGTGAACAGTTATCAGTGAACAGTGAACAGTTATCAGTGAACAGTCACCAGTGAACAGTGAACAGTTTATCCGCTAATTCCTCCTTGTCTCCCAATCCCCAATCCAAGGGTCCCCAATCCCCAATCGCCGATCGCCATTAATTGTGCGGTAAAATGGTCAGGTCTAAGATCGGATGACCGATCGCGCAATACCACTGACAAACAAACAAATTCGGTTGTTGAACTTTAAGACTAGCAAGAGCCGGGGCTGCGGGAAAGGGCCAAAGGCGATCGAAAACGATTTCCTCTCCTCGTAACCGGAACTGTAACAAGTATACTGCTGGGGGAGAGGACAAACTAGACAACAACTGGTGAGCCAAATGATAAAGTGGTTGACGTTGGCGATCGCTGAAATCTACAGGTTGCTCGTAAAAGTTAGGAGTTGCACCCTCACCAATCACTTCACCATAAAGCGGTCCTTTTGCAGTCAAAACTATCGGCAACCAAAGATCTCCCAACCATTCTTCACCGTAACTGGTGGCATAACCTAACTTTTGCTCTACCCATTGCCGTCTTTTTTTGATCTCCTTGCAAGCCTGAAACACCTCTTTAGCAGGAAAATCCAAGTTTTCCGGAACATCAATTGTGAGAGGAAGGTAAATCAGTTTGTCATCTTCAGCGAGAGGATGTTGGCGTTCAAAATTAGCAGGGTTGCGCAAAGCAGCATTAGCGACAACTTCCACACTAACCCTCGAAGGTGAAGAGGAAGCGATCGCTCGTTTTAGTGCAGCTACCATTTGTTCTGTCGCCGGGGATGCCGCAATTATTTTTCCTGTCTCCCTAACCTCGGCGTTAACAATGACGATCGCCTTATACATTACCAAAGGTAGGAATTGGACCAGAAATTTTCGGCAGAAATTCAGGTAAATCGATTCTGCTAGTGCTACGACGGTTTTTCACTGCTAAACGATAACTAATGCTTTGCAGTTCCGCGTGCAACTGTCGATTTTCTCGTTGTAGTTTTTCGATTCTTTCTTTCACGGGAGTAAGACGTTCGGCAAATTTACGACGATAAATATGTGGTAACTCCTGTACCACTTGTTCTAACATCCGGCTGCGATCGGTTAATTCCTGAACCGACTGCCGCAATTGGTAAATTTCCGTGTCACGATTCGTAATCTGATCTTGATAAAATTTTACCTGCTGCTCAACTTCTTCAAGTTGTTCTCGCAACATTCTCATCTCAGTTTGATGGCGCTCGGAAACCTGCGGCTGAGGCATAAAATTTGAGTTACCCTTGACCAACCGGAACAATTCTTGTGAAAGTTGTTGCACGAGTTGATCCCTGACTTGCAGTTCTTCTCGTAAATGAGAAATCTCCGCTTGTAAGCCTGGGAAATTTGGAGTATCAGTCTGGTACATAGTCAACTAAGCTCCGCTTGAATACGTTTAACATTTTAGGAAGACAGAAAGGCTTTTTTTATTTTATATATTGCCAATTGCTGTTAATTTACCATCAGACTCTAACAAATGGGGATTGGGGAGGAGGGGACTGGTGAGGAGGGGACTGGGTTCAGTTAGCAGTGAACGGTGAACAGTTACCAGTTTACTATCCACTTCCTTCTTGTCCCCCTTGTCCTCCCCCAATCAATAATCCCCAGTCCCAAACTTACCCCTGATATCGTTGATTTGATGACCGGAGGATGTCAGTATTGATGTGACATCAAAAGCCAATAGCAGCAAGACTATGAGTATAGCCAGTAACCCAAAAATTAAGTTTGGTACCGATGGATGGCGGGGAATCATCGCTGATGATTTTACTTTTCCCAATGTTTGTAAGGTAACGAGAGCGATCGCCTCTTACCTGGAAACTGCCTACACTAAAGACCGTCCGGTTTTAATTGCTTACGATCCTCGCTTTTTAGCTGACGAGTTCGCTACCACTGCTGCTGAAATCTTGGCAGAGTTGGGCTGGACTGTCAAAATTACTGAGCAGGATTGTCCTACTCCGACGATCGCTTACAATGCTAAACATCTTAACTCGGCAGGGGCGTTAATGTTCACTGCTAGTCATAATCCGGCTGCTTATTGCGGGATTAAGTATATTCCCGATTATGCAGGTCCGGCAACTCCAGATATTACTGATAAAATTGTTAGCGAGATTGAAGGGGCAAGTGATGCAACTCCGACGGGTAAAAATTCTGACAAAATTTCTACTTTTGACCCGAAACCTGATTATCTAAAGTTTCTTTACAGCATTCTTGACATTGAGCGCATTCGTTCTGCCAAGTTAAAGGTCAAGTACGATGCTCTCTATTCGACAAGTCGCAACTATTTGCCAGAAATTTTAGAGCATTGCGGTTGCGAGGTAGAAAGCTTTAATACCAGTCGGGATGTTTTGTTTGGTGGGGGAATGCCGGAACCAAAGGCGGAACAGTTAGAGAAACTGGTAGAATCTGTGACGAAGGAGCGAGCAGATTTAGGATTAGCTACTGACGGAGACAGCGATCGCTTTGGCATCGTTGATGAAAAGGGTAACATACTTTCGCCGAATACATTGCTGTTGGTTTTAGCGCGTCACTTGATGAAAAATAAAGGTAAAAGCGGCGCGATCGTCCGTACCGTAGCTACAACCCATTTACTAGATAATTATGCCCTCAAGCACGGTTTAGAGCTAATTGAGACAGCAGTTGGTTTTAAATACATCGGCGCGAAAATGCGCGAAACCGATGTACTGATTGGCGGTGAAGAATCAGGTGGTTTAAGCGTAATCGGACATATTCCCGAAAAAGACGGTATCCTAGCAGATATGCTAGTTGCCGAAGCGATCGCCTATGAAGGAAAACCTTTATCGCAATTAGTCGAAGAAGCGATCGCGGAAGCAGACGGTCCAGTATTTAATAAACGTCTCGATTTACATCTCACCCCAGAACACAAAACCGCAGTTTTGGACTCCTGCAAAACCAATCCTCCCAGTGAAGTTGCGGGAATCAAAGTTAAAGAAGTCGGTCGCAAAGACGGCGTTAAACTGTACTTAGAAGAAGGTAGTTGGGTGCTATTGCGTCCCTCCGGAACCGAACCCCTAGTAAGAGTTTACATGGAAACCGACTCTGAAGATAAGCAAAATCAAATCGCCCAAGCCATGCAACAAGCAATCGAGCGCATGAAACCCCCAGCAGTTTAAACTATATAGGTAAGACAATTTACCACCTAATCTTAATTAGCAAGGTGCGTTTGCAAACGCACCTTCTTAGTCTCTAACTCACATTGAAATCATGAAAAACTTTACTAATTTAATTACAGCTTTAATTGTCGCTATTTGGATTGGAGTAATCGCCGTTTTCTCAATTCAGAATATTACCAATGTCTCCTTAAAATTTCTCACATTCCAAACCATAAATATTCCGATAGGAGTTGTTTTAACATTCAGCGTTGGAGTTGGCTTAATTAGCGGCTCAATTTTACCAATATTATTGAAAAAGCCAACGAAAAAAAACAAACCCAAACTAAAACGAAATTTATTTCGCAACTCGACCAAACAAGAATTAGAAGAAGATCCCTTAGAAAATTGGTAAATTTTGAATTTACTGGACAACTAAATCTACTTCTGTAAACGGCGAAACTCCCACGGAGAAACATACCTACTATCTCCCCACAAACCTTTTTTACTTTGTTTGGCTGCAACTTCTGCGGCTTCAACTATTTCCAAACTCGGACAATTTTGCAAATAATCACGATAAACTTCTGCCAGTCCTTCCCTAACTAAAACTTCTTGAATAAACGTACCATCAGGTAAACGAACTTCACTAATTTGACGACCATATTGGTCAGTATCAGTAATAGTTAAAACTACTCGATTTTTCGCTTTTTCTACCAAATTTTCTACTCGTTCTTTTGCCAACAATCCCCAACTAAATTGACTTTTATTAACTAGCTTTCTACTCTTTTTCTCAGCAACAGTATGAGGAATTTCTGGCGCATCAACACAAGCAAAACGCACTTTAACTTCATTTCCACTGCTATCAACAACAGTCATAGTATCCCCATCAGCAACTCGCTTAACCGTGTAGCTACCAACTCCAAAAATATCCAGCAGTAATTGACAGCCAACTAAGTTAAAACCAACTAAAATAACAGCAATTAATTTAACATTTATCTTCATAATTTAACAGCAAAATTAAATCATTCACGCTCGTCAAACAATCTCGATATTGAGAAATAAATTATCCGCGTTCATCCGCGTTTATCTGTGGTAAAAATTAATCTTCAAGACGACGAAATTCCCAAGCAGGAACAAATTTGGGATCGCGCCAAAGTCCCCGCCGCCAACGTTTAGCATCTTTTTCTGCTGTTACTAAAATAGCCGTACTCCGGCATTTTTTAAAGTAACGTTCGTAAATTTGTGAAAGTCCTTCTTTCACTAAAACTTCTTGCAAAAATGTCCCATCTCGTAAACGAATTTCGCATACTTTTCTACCGTAACGATCGGTATCGGTGATTTTCAAGAAAACTTTATTACCTTTTTCAGCAATTAATTCTTCAACTCTTTCTTTAGCGCGATAACCCCATTTAAACTGACTTTTGTAAACCAATTTTCTACTTTTTTCTTCCGCTTTGCTATGAGGAATTTCTGGAGTATCGATCCAAGCAAAACGGACATTAATGCTTTTCCCAGCTTTATCCACCACGACAATTGTATCGCCATCAGGAACTCGTTTAATTGGATAAGTGCCAAGGTTAAATAGAAAACGAAATTGGAAATATAATTTAGTGAAAATTGCTTCGAGAAAGTCTTTAACTTTGTGCCCTAATTTACTGAGTTTGGTTAAAATCGGATCGAGAAATGGTTTAACTTGGCGCCATAATTTACCCAATTTAGCTACAACTGGGTTAATGATTCTGAGAATGCGAGTTTGCAGTTTAGTCATTCGATTTGCAATTGTTATTAGAGATGGGAAGAAAATTGTTAAGCAAAAATTATTGTCTTAGTTAGTAATTTGTAGTTATTACGGTAAGCGAGCTTGATATACTAAACCAGGAGTGCGATCGCGTTTTATTTCAACTACTAAGTCTACAAGATCTGGATTTTGAATCAAGGGAGTGATAAACAACTCTGGATGTAAGGAAATCCAGAAATACTCGACAAATTTCTTAACTTCCTCGTCACTCATTCCTGATTTTCCTTTTGCAACCATTTTTTGTTCCGCCTCTTGTCGCCATTGTTTACTGAGACGATAATCTACTGGGTAGAGTACCATTAAACTATCTAATCGCTCCCATAACGGTAAATATTCTTTAAGTCTTTGGTTGCAATCTTGAGCAAATTTACGGTCTTCTTGGGTTATAATTGGTGCAGGACTCGCTTGAAAAGCTTGTTCATCAATTGGTCGTACGCCAACAAACCAACCTTCAAATAAAATAACATCAACTGCATCAACTCTTTCAGGTTCGCTTCTGTCTCCTATACCTCCAAAAGCAGATTTATCAAAACGAGGAATTAAAAGAGGATATCGTCGTTTTTGTTGACGCAATCGATCTAAAATTTCTATTCCTAATTTTACATCATGAGTTCCCGGTGGACCTCGCCAAATTAAACGCGGATCTTGCTGTTTTAGCCTTTCTCGTTCAATATAAGTTTTATAAAGATCGTCGAGAGAAAAATTAAGGGTAGAATAGTTGAAATGCTTGAGAATCAGGCGAATAATTGCAGCTAATGTTGTTTTTCCTGTTCCTTGTCCGCCTAAAATTCCTTGAATCAAAGGACGTTGCAGTTGTTGTTTTTTTTCGGCTAATTGTATCGCTATGGGTAGCCAAAGTTTCCAAAGTGTCTCTTGAATTTGGTCAGTATTTTTAATGCTTAAATTTGCGCATAGTTCCACCACTTCAGGATAAACTGCTCGGAAAAGATGTTCTCGCTGTTGGATCTTCTCTAAACCATTTTCTCTGGTTATCCCCCATGCTGTTGCTGTTGCAGGTTTAGCTAATTCCTCCGCTAATAATTTTTCCTGTTCGTTAACTGTTGGTTTCTTACCTACTACCCAACGAGACAAAATTTCTTTGGCTGACATACATATATCCTGATTTTTGTCAAGAACCAAGCTTGAAAGCTTCGATAAATAAACTAAAAGTTAGCCCAATTTTAAAAATATTGATTAGATCGGGAAAAAGCGAATTTCTAAACTTAAATCCCAGTAAATTTTGTCGCTGACTGCGATAAGTGTAGCGACTAATAACTTCCGCAAAAAAGGTTAAAACTACTGCTACCGGAACATCCCAATATGCAGCTTGTCCCGCAGTAGTAGAAACAGCAGTTCCGATGAAAATTCCTAAGAGAAAACTAATTAAAATTAAAGAGAATCGTCGCCAAGGATTGTTAAAGAATGAAAAGAGGCGATCGCCAAGGGATTCAAAGATATTATTTAGACGCGTGTTTTGCATGGTTTTTTGGGGACTGGGAATTGGGAATTGGGAATTGGGAATTAACTTATCTAGAGACATTGCATTTTAGTCTCTACAATTGGTAACTGCTAAAAAATCAAGATAGCGGTTTTTGTAACTGCATTTTCAAATCTTGTTCGCGGTTAATAATTATACCTGGGTAGTTACCATTAATAACAGCCTTACCTGAAGTCAGATCGGCGGGTGGGAAGAAAAGCCAACGACTACCTTTAGGCAGAATATTAATACTTTCAGGATTAGGAGTAATCCAAATTAGCGGTAATCTGGGTAAATTAGGGTCAGTAATATCTTCTTCCGGATAAGTTGCTGCGAGAGCTTCCAAAACGATACGATTACCATTTAATAATCCAGTGCTAGCCGTCCAAAGTTTGACATTTAATTGGGAACGACTCGCGTAAAAATAAAGCGAAGCCGCCGCAATCACAGCTAATTCAAAATCTTCTAAATTCCAAGTAGCCCCACTATTCAAACAAATAATTACTTCTTGACCGCCTGTAACAACTTCTAACTCACGGACTCGCAACTCGCCGTAACGTGCGCTACTACGCCAGTGAATCAATCGGGTAGGATCTCCTTGACGGTATGGTCGCAAACCCCTAGTAATACCTTCAGTAGCGGTACGATATTGGCGATCGCTGTCAAAAACCGGACTATCTTCCTGTCCAATTGTATCGATCAGCGCACAGTGAGTTAAAGGCAAAACCTGGGGATAAACGATCGCCTTCGCACTTGCTTCGCGACTCCGCCGCCCCCAAAATAAACCTAGAGGGCTTCCGCTTCTCAATTGCACTTCATGCCAGCGATAAACACCACGACGATTGGTATGATGATTGTAAGTCCAGTTATACACGCTTTTCGGCGGAATTAACTCCACTGGCGACTGCTTCGGTTTATCCAAAACATAGGGAAGCAAATCGTACACTTCCAAGAGACTTTTCGGCTTTTTCGTCGGATTTTCTATTTCTAACTCTACAGTGAGTTCATCTCCTGCACTCACAGGCGAAATAGGCTTGCGGTGAACCTTGAGATTTTTCAGCGATCGCGCCACCAAAAAAGCCCCCAACGCCAACAACGCGAAAATTACCCCACTAATTACATACAGCCACCCCGCCATCGTATTCGTCGCCGCCCCAAAAAAGCAAATCGCAATACCCGCAAGTACCCACCCCGCAAAAGAAGGTACCAGCCAACGAGTTTCCAGCCAGTTAGCAATACGCTTATGAATGTTCATCCTTACTCATCTCCACCCTGGAGGATAACCTAACCGTTAGTTTAGGATAACTCGTCTCTGGTTCGTAGTTGCCCTAATCCGCGAAAAGTTGTTTTTCGTCAAACAAGTAAAGTATTTCTGCGTCTACAGTGCTAACACAACCATTTCGTTAAAATTAAAACAATTATCTCAAAATCATTATTTATGACCGCAGTTTCTGCCCCCAATCTCACCTTAAAAGAAGTTCATCGTCTTTTCGGCTTTCAAAAGCAATATGATGGTTCATTCTCTGATTTATTATCACTCGAAACCCTCACTGAACCTGAAAAACAAGAACTCTTGAAAATTCGCGATGACTTTGAACCTTATCTAGCCGAAGGACAAGCTTTAGAAGGACAAATCCGCATCGTTGTAGTTGCTCCCTTACTCAGATTAGCAGGTTTTTGTTTTTACAACTATCCTATCCAAATAAAAGTAGAAAACAATATCGCACCGCTCGACATTCAAGATGAAGATATTAGCATTACCGGACGTTCAGATATTATTGCAATTAACAAAGATAAACAAACCACAACTAATTGGGAAATAGTCAGAACTTTGCTAGAAAGAGATCGCATTCGTAATCAAGCTGAAAAAGCATTTCGCACTGCATATCCTAATGCTCCCGAACGAATGATTAACACTGCTGTATTTCATATTTATATCGATGGTATTCAAGCCGCATTAGACTGGTTAGTAGACGTAGAATGATTTTTGCAAAATCCTAAACATACTCTAAGCGAAGGAATTACATTTCACTTGATATATCATCTTTATAACTGGTTACAGTTTACAGCTATCCTTTCAGATACTGATGAGGATCTAGTAGAAAAGATTAATGACGTTAAAGCTGCTATTGAAGATGACGACAAAGATGCAGCTTTAAATATCCTCGAAGAATTAAAAAATAAATTTGAAGGCAATCTTGAGTCACCAAACTTTTTTTAACTCATTACAAAATTTGCTCAAGATTATTTCGTTAGTAAAATTAACATTTTTCACTAAGGTTTTTATCTTAGATCAATTTGCAGAAAGTAATCAAAGAGAAATAATAAAAGACGTAGCATTGCTACGTCTCTACATTTACAATTTGAATTAATAATCAGTTAATTCATTAATAAGTTAACGTTTCGCTAACTTTTTCGTCGCCATTTTCCGCAAGCGAATTGATTCTGGCGTAATTTCTACCAACTCATCAGAATTAATGTATTCCAAAGCGCGTTCTAAACTCATTTCCACTGGCGCTTGTAGCTGATCTAATTCCTCACCACTGGCTGCGCGCATATTAGTTAAACGCTTGGTTTTGGCAACATTAAGATCCAAATCTTGTGGACGATTGTGTTCCCCGACGATCATTCCTTTGTAGACTTTCGTACCCGGAGTAATAAAGAATACGCCGCGATCTTCAGCATTTTTCATCGCATAGAAAGTCGCAACTCCTTCTTCAAAAGCAATAATTACGCCGTTATTGCGAGTTTCCAATTCACCAACTAAAGGACGATATTCGAGGAAACTATGATTCATAATTCCTTCCCCACGAGTTAAGCGGAGAAATTCACCTCGGAAACCAATTAAACCTCGCGCAGGAATCACAAATTCTAACTGAGTACGTCCATTAATTCCTACCTGCATATCCTGCATTGTACCTTTACGTTGTCCGAGACGTTCGATACAAGAACCAACAGCTTCTTCTGGTACATCTAATACCAAATATTCAAAAGGTTCGCAAGGTTGTCCGCTAATTTCTCGGTAAATTACTTGGGGTTGAGATACCTGAAATTCGTAACCTTCGCGACGCATAGTTTCGATGAGGATACCTAAATGTAATTCACCGCGTCCAGAAACCAAGAATTTATCAGGAGAATCACTTTCTTCTACTCGCAAAGCCACATTAGTTTCTAACTCGCGGAAAAGGCGATCGCGTAATTGTCTCGAAGTCACATAACTTCCTTCCAAACCCGCAAATGGCGAATCATTAATCGAAAATGTCATTTGCAAAGTCGGCTCATCCACCTTAATTAAAGGTAACGCCTGTGGTTCATCCGGACAAGTAATTGTTTCACCAATATTCGCCTCAGCAAACCCCGCCACAGCAATAATATTACCAGCAGATGCTTCTTCCAGGTCAACTCGCTGTAACCCTTCAAAACCCATCAACTTGCTAATTTTTGCCTTGACAACCTCGCCAGTTTCTGTTACTAAAGCTGCTTGTTGACCAGCTTGAATTTTGCCATTGTGAATTCTCCCAATCACAATGCGTCCCAAATAATCTGAATAATCCAGAGTAGTTACTTGCAATTGTAAAGGTTTTTCTGGGTCGCCTGCTGGTGGTGGAACGTGATGCAAAATAGCTTCAAATAGGGGCTGCATATCCACCCCTTCAGCATCTAAATCTTCTTTTGCATAACCTTCCAAACCAGAAGCAAATAACGTCGTAAAATCACATTGATCGTCATCAGCCCCTAATTCCACAAATAAGTCAAATACTTTATCAATCGCCCCATAAGGTTCAGCTTGCGGACGGTCAATTTTATTAACCACAACAATCGGACGTAAACCTTTTTCTAGTGCCTTTTTTAACACAAAACGAGTTTGCGGCATCGGTCCTTCATTAGCATCCACAATTAGGATACAACCGTCAACCATACCTAAAACTCGTTCAACCTCGCCACCAAAGTCAGCGTGTCCGGGAGTATCGACAATATTAATTAAGGTATCTTGGTAGCGAACGGCGGTATTTTTTGAGAGAATCGTAATACCTCGTTCGCGTTCCAAAGTATTCGAGTCCATCACGCAGTCAGGAACATCTTCCCCTTCGCGAAAAATACCCGACTGCTTGAGGAGGGCATCAACGAGGGTTGTTTTACCGTGATCGACGTGGGCAATAATGGCAACGTTGCGAATGGGAAGAGACATAGTTATGTCCGTCTAGTGCATAAAATATAGATTTCTTTACAATTTTAACTTGTCGAGGCTAAATTCTACTACTCCCGCTTGACTGAGTTAATCTAAATCCCTACAGGCTGAATGGGGGAATAGTATCATCTCCGCACCAACTACAGAAAATCAAATCGAAACCAACGCGAAGGTAAGTTACTTTTGTTCCCAGGAGAAGCGGAACAACGGGCGGAACGTTTGGCGGCAAGGTTGCGCGAGTTGGGGGAAGATCCTGATAATTTGTAAGGCACGAGATAATCTCTACAAAAATTAAACTATTCGCGCCTTACAACTAATTTTATCGCGTAACGCCTTGAACGACTGGACGAATACTGGTTCCGCCATAAGGTTCGGGCGAACCCAACCAGTTAAAGTCACTAATGCGGAAGCTGATTGAACCAATTTCTAAAACTGGATTATACCGCAATAAAATGTTGAAACTACGACGACTGTATTCGACAAAATAATCGGTGCTAATTTCGCGATTGTTGTCTAAGTTAAATGAGGTTTGAAAACCTGCGAGAAAGGGTCCGTAAACTTGTTGAGTAATTCCCAAGGATAAGGTTCTCTCATCGGCAAAGCGGTCGAATAAAAAGGGAGATTCGTCGCCACGCAATGCTTGGGAATAGGTAATATTAAATCCGGTGTAGTCGAGAACGGGGCGCGAAAAGTTGCCGAATTGTCCTTCTAGTCCGATACTGCCGTTGAGAGATTTTTGGCTATCGCCGTTGCTGTAGTAACTGGTAACTCCAGTGAGTCCTGTTTTTAGGCTCAAGAAAGGTAATACTGGTACTGGCGTGTAGCGTAAGCCTTCGGTGGGGGTAGCGGGTAAGGCTTCACCTTGCCAAAGGAGGAAGCCACGATTGACGGAGGCTGCGGCTTGATACCGAGTTAAGGTAGCTAGTCTGGTTCCTTCGTCTTCTTCGATTAAGTCTTCGCGATCTGATTCGGCGGTGATTTGTTGAACGCCTGCTTGATAGCTAAGGTCTACGCCTGTATTTCCTAAAGCAATAACTGGGGAAGTAATGACAGCGCCGAAGCTGCTTTGGACGGTTTGGAAGCCCAAGGAACCGTTGAAGAGGCGATCGCGGTAGCTATATTCTAAGTTCAGGGTGTGGGGTAATTCTGTGCCGATAATTTGCTGAAGTCGCAAACTAGCCCGCAGTTCGTCGTCTAGTTCGCTGGGATTGAGGCTGGTAAAAATTGCTTGACCTTCGAGATTTGTCCTCGGACCGAGAATAACGTCTAGTTCGCTTTTTAAACCTAAGACTGAGAGATCGAATGGACCTTCTTCAAATAAGGCTTTTTGCAGGAAATACTGGGGTGTGAGTTTGAAACTTACTTGTTCGTTGTCGATGATATCGAAGCTGCGTTCGGCGTATAAACCACCGCGATCGCTACCATCATAGCGGAAGCTGACGATCCCTGGTTGTCTCGGACGGCGATCGAAGACGATCCGATCTTGGAAAATAGGTAAGGATACGTTATCGTCGAAAACGATGCGAGAGTTGGTTGTAGTTAGTTCGTCTTGTAAAGGTCCGATGTTTCTAAATTCGGCGGTATCGGCAATAACTTCTAATTCTGGGGGCGAAAATGGGTCGTTAGTGATGCGGACGTTGGTTGCACGCCAACTTTTTGCGTCAAATTCTACTCTTTCTGCTTGAAAGCGAAAGCGATTAATTGTTCCCCCACTTTCGGGTAAAGAACTTGGTCCGATATCTCTGCTGGTACCAATAACAAAAGAATAGCCTTCGTTGGTGGTAACGCGGCGGAGGGGTTGGGCTAAGAGGAGGCGATCGCTGAGGGGTCGCGCTGGTACTAAACTATTATTTGGGTCGGTGGGTAAGTTGGCTGAGGTGTCTTGAGTTAAACTTGGTTGATAAATTGCACCGCTAGCATTCAAAATTACGCCGCTATCTTGGACGAAGAAATACTCGAATCTCTCTCCGCGCAAAATTTGCTCCCCGCGCACTAAAGCTACATCTCCTTGGGCTACAGCGATGCGATTAGCCACGTTTACTTCGAGGCGATCTGTAGTTAAGACTGCTCCGGAAAAACGCATTTCTACATTCCCTTCGGCGGTAATAACTTGTCTTTGGTCGTCGTATTGTTGGCTATCGGCAGTAATTTCAATTACGCCTGGAGTTTCAAATGTTTCTGTTGGTTGGGCTTCTTCTCTCTCAATAATTGGGGGAGATTCTGTTTCTGAATTTGTTGGCGTTTCGGGAACTGGGGCGGGAATTTCTAACTTAAATTCTCTTCTTTCTCCACCTCGTTCTTGAGTGAGGAGGTGAGTTATTTTTCTCCCTTGATTTAAAGAAGAACTTTCTAGTTCTAAACTGGGGATTAGGTAATTGGGGACTGGGAGATTTTCCTGGGGGGTGCCAGATATGTTCTCTTCGCTCTTTTCTAAATTCGCTAAATTTGGACTATTGACAAATTCTTGGTTTTGTGTATTGGTTCCCCAAGAATCTGAGAACAAATTAGAAACAGAAGCAACCAAAATTTCTGGTTCAGTAGATTGTGGCGATTTAGAACCTACTGTAATCGGCGGACCAAGTAAAGCGGCACTGGTGTAAACTTGATTATCTAAAGAGGGAGCTTGAGCAACCGGAATTACAGGTTGTGAAGATGGAGAAGTTGTTTCTACGGCATTAGACAACAAAACCGATTCTGTGGGTTTCTCTTTCTCAGCTTGCACCTGAACTGTAGCTGTTGCAACATATTCAACCTGAACAACTGATTTTGGTGGCGGTGGAGATTGTAGCATATTTAAACCGTGTGAGGACTTTTGCAAACACTTACAGGTTATTAATCGCGATCGAGCGTTAATTATCAGAAGAATATCAGTAATTAGCTCAATAAGCGCGAGTTACTTTGAAAACAGCAACCCACCACCACCAATTTAAGATTATTCTAAATCTTGGCGACCGGGGTTGCGAGCCGGATCGTTAGACAAGAAGCCAAAAACAAACAAAGAAACAAAGAAAGCGACAACGATGTAAACAATAATTTTGAGGGTTAGCATATTGCTCTCTCCTGATTCGGGTGAATTTATCCTGAGTTACTATGGCGATCGCTGAAAATCGCGACAACATTCTTAATAATAACTCAATCTTGGTAGACTAGGGATTGGGGAGGAGGGGATTGGGGATTGGGTGATTGGGGATTTTTAGTGAACAGTGACCAGTTATCAGTTTATCTCTTAATTCCTCCTTGTCTTCCCCCTCTTCCCCCTCTTCCGGTGTCCCCAGTCCCCAGTTCCCAGTCACCAATTCCCAATCCCTAATTTTTGTAACTTTTTGTTGTCAAAAAAGCCCTATCGAGCTTAAGGTTGGGCGTGACGCGATGGCTGCGCCGAACCGCATAGCACTTATCGCGCCTTTAATCCCTAGCAGTTAAAGATTATATCGTTGTGGCATCCGAAACTAGCGCCAAACCAATAAACTCACCAACACTCGCTCGTACTCCGTTATTTGACCTTATTGTAGAAAATAATGCCAGACTGACTGAATTTGCAGGTTGGGAGATGCCAGTACAATATACTGGCTTAAAACAAGAACATTTTGCCGTACGCAACTCAGTGGGAATGTTCGATATTTCCCACATGGGTAAGTTTAAACTACAGGGAAAAGATTTACTGCATTCTTTACAATTTTTCGTACCTTCTGACTTGGAAAAATTGCAATCAGGTCAAGCGCAGTATACGGTACTATTAAATCCCGAAGGTGGAATTATCGACGATATTATTATTTACTACCAAGGTGAAGATGAACTTGGCGAACAGCATGGCATAATGATTGTTAATGCTGCGACAAGAGCGAAAGATAAAGCTTGGTTAAAAGGAAATTTAGAAGCTTCTCCGGTAAACTTAGAAGATATTTCCAAACAAAAGGTATTGATTGCGGTGCAAGGTCCCCAAGCGGCTGTTTCTCTCCAACCATTTGTGGAAGCAGACTTAACACCGATGAAAGCTTTTACACATTTGCAAACCAACATTTGTGGTAAACCAAGTTTCGTAGCGCGGACAGGTTATACCGGAGAAGATGGTTTTGAGATTATGCTAGACCCGGATGTGGGTGTAGAATTGTGGCGTAGTTTAGTTAGTGCTGGTGTAACTTGTTGCGGCTTGGGAGCAAGAGATACTCTACGCTTAGAAGCAGGATTAGCACTTTACGGACAAGATATTGACAATACAACGACTCCTTTTGAAGCAGGTTTAGGTTGGTTAGTGCATCTGGAGAGTAAAGGTGATTTTATCGGACGTGCGGTGCTAGAAGCACAAAAAAAAGTAGGACTTCAGCATAAATTAGTCGGTTTACAAATGGAAGGACGTTACATTGCCCGTCATGGCTATCCTGTGGTGTATGATGAGGAAGTTGTTGGCAAAGTCACTAGCGGTACATTAGCACCGACATTAGGAAAAGCGATCGCGTTGGCTTATGTTCCTACACCTCTTTCTCAAATCGGACAGCAACTGGAAGTAGAAATTCGCGGCAAAACATATCCAGCCCAAGTTGTCAAGAAACCTTTTTATCGTTCCCCGACTCGTCCGAGTAAATAATTTTTAGTTGTACGCATTTCTCAAATTAATTTTCAGCCACCATCTGCACAAACTGTTGCAAAATCTCAGTCAAAGATTCCCCAGCTACCCAGTTCAAATCATTATGACCTGCATCTTCCACCCACAAAAATAATTTCGGTTCTGGTGCGGCGGCAAATAGTTGCTCCCCGTGAGAAAATGGGATGATTTC
>NZ_JAAHBQ010000078.1 GCF_020144665.1 Oscillatoria salina IIICB1
GATAACATAACGAGCAACTTGGGTTTGAGGTGGTAAGGGTTTAGCTAAAGTTCCAGGATCGATATTAGTTTTTACCGAGTCACCATACCAACCAGCCCACCAACCGAGTGCTTCAACAGGTGAGAGTAAAGCAGCAAATAAAATAGCAATACCAGCGATCGCCAGTAGATTAAGTAACAGTTGCCAACTGTGAATTAAAATTTGGTACGCTTGCGATAACATTGGGGATTGGTGATTGGGAGATTGGGAGACGATCTTAATCGATCTAGAGACATTCCCTGTAACGTCTCTACAAGTGAGTTTTTTTCAATCCTGCTTCGACAATTTCTTCGATCGCTTTAAGATCCGTCACCAATTTTACCCCAGCGACGGTATTTTCCAGCCAACGACCAATCCAAGTTATCGGGCGACCAATGGTACGCTGAGATAGCTGAAATACTGCCCAACCTAAAGCCGTACACCAAAAAGTTTGCCAAATTCCCAAACCTAATGCTACGTCTAATCCGGTCAAAAATGCTAAAAAACTCCATACGGAGAGGATAACGTAGATCGGGATACCTAAATAAGGTAATGCTACCAAAAAACTGAAACTCAGAGGAGCATAAGCAAGTCCCAAAGTACGTGCGATTACCATGAAAGAAGGATATTTGGCAAACAGGACGATCGAGGCGATCCAGGTACTTAACGCCCAAAAGATGTAGCTAAAAGCGTATAATAAAGCGGCAATAAGTAAACTGAGGAAAAAGCGAATTGGTTTGACGCGGTTGATAAAGAGGACGATTGCTTGACCTACTGCTTGAGAAAATCCAGCAATGAAAGCAAATAGCACTGCGGTGACATTACTTAAAGGTATGGTTTGAATCTGTTCAAAAGCAGTTGCGTCTAGAGCGATCGCTCTTAATCCTAACTCATAGAATTGGTCAAATGCTGTCTCTGTCATTGGGTTCGCAAATGTTCTACACCAAAAAAAGACCGCAAAAGTGTTTGCGGTCTTTTTCACTTCAGTTTTAGTTGTCGTCGATTCAAATTTCGAGAAAATCCGAGTAGCGCGTTCCCAATCCGAACTACTCTAAACATTTCTTTACATTTATTGTAACATAACACACAAACTTTGGCAAAAAAAAATTAGAAACTAAAAATTTACTCATCCCCATTAAGATAGATATTTGCCCGATGTGGCTGTCCCCACAACACTCGTTCGTGCTTGTAAATTGCCATTCCGGGTTTAGCACCTTTAGGTTTATAAACGTTTTTCGGTTCGGTATAAACAACGGGAACCATTTCGCTTTGACGCGCGCGACTGTAACGCGCTGTCAAGTCAGCCGCAAACTGCAAATCGCGATCGCTAGCAACAGCTCCCGGATCTAAGCGTAGCAGAACATGACTCCCAGCGATCTCTTGAGTATGAAACCACAAGTCATAATCAGAAGCAGTGCGAAATGTCAAGTAGTCATTTTGGCGGTTATTACGCCCAATTAACAATTCAAAGCCAGAGGGAGTCTGAAAACGATAAGGTTGAGACTCGTCGCTGCGACTACTGCGTCGTTGAGGTGCGTCGAGATATCCTTCTTGGATAAGTTCGTCGCGAATTTCTTCCAGGGTGTGTAAGTCTTCCGGACTGTGGTAAGTTGATAATTGAGCGAGGTGATCTTCGACTTGCTCTAAATAACTAATTTCCGCTTCAACTTCTCGCAGCAAAGGTTCCACCGCCGTACGGGCGCGTTTTAGCTTTTGGTGGCGCTTATAAAGTGCTTGGGCGTTTTGGACGGCGTTTTTTTCCGGGTTGAGAGTAATTTCCACAGGTTCGCCAGTCTCAAAATCTGTCAGCGTAATTGACTTCATTCCCGGTTCCCAAGCTTGCAAATGCGCCATCAGTAAATCGGCTTGTTGGCGATATTCGTCAGCTTCATCAGACTCTTGCAAGCGTAAGACAAATTTTTCCGCTTTTTGACGTTGTTTTTGCAGCAAATTAGCGATTTTTTGTTGAAGTTGATGGTGGAGTTGAGCGAAGGTTTGGCGATTAAATTCGTTGGTATAGTAAGTATTGAGCAGGGTAGAAACGTTTTCCGTGGGTTCAATTAAATTCCAACCGAGAACCGTATAACCATCCTTAGTCCAACCGGGAGTAAAATCAGCATTTTCGAGAATTTGTAGCCATTCTTGCCATTTTTGGCCAATTTTTTCCCAATCTGCTTCAGACAAAGATTGATTAGACTGTTCTGGATCGAGATTTGCCGATCTTACCAGCGATCGCGCCAAGTTCGGACTCAAACCACGATAACTTTTAAGTAACTGACGAGCCAACTTACCTGGAACCAAGCTTACTCGCTCTTGCCAACGAGGTAAAGACTCAGACAAACTAGGAGCAGTATTAGTTAGAGGTGGTGGAACTTCGTAAGGTTGACCCGTTTGGATAGGACGCACACTCGATTGTTTAGCGCTAATCTGACGAGCAGTAGTGACAATCGTATTCTGAGCATCAGTGAGGATAACATTACTATACTTACCCATCACCTCGACATAAAGATGCCAAATCGGGATCTCGCCAGGACGTTGAGCAAATTGTAGATCCAAAACTCGTTCCCAAGGTGCAAGAAAATCAAGATTAATTAAAGCCAAACCCTTCAATTGATGTCGTAAGCGATCGCTAAACGCAAAAGTATCCGGTATTCTCGGTGGTGGATCTCCAACACAAATTCTTGCAGCTTGGGGATGCCAACAGATATCAATCCAGCCACGTTTTTTCAGAGTACGCAAACAAATCGTGAGATTATAGCGATCGCGTTGATATACTTGTTCAATTTTCGCCGGAACCCACTCAGCTAGCAATTCCGCACGCGCCGCAGTTAAAGTTGTAAAATCAACAGGTTGCATGGTCTTAGGGATTGGTGATTAGGGATTAGGGATTAGGGATTAGGGATTAGGAATTACTACTTACCCGCATTTACCAATTGTAGAGACTTTGCATTTTAGTCTCTACATTAGTTATCAGTTTGTCCTTCAAGTCTTCCTCCTCTCCCCAGTCCCTAGTCCCCAGTCCCCAATCCCCAGTCCCCAGTCCCAATTTCTTCCCTACGGTAGAGGGTAAATCGTGAAACTATAGTCAAATTCCGAAAGTATTATCGAAAAAAGCGGATAAAAAAGACAAAAAACCGCATAACAGTAGCAATTATGATGGTAAAGCTAAATTTTTCTGGATAACATTGAAAGAAAGATAGTATATTCGCTCCTTATCAAGAGATACGTTCGTTCCTCATGGATATTCAATTAATCAATATCGGTTTTGGTAATATAGTCTCGGCAAATCGCGTCGTCGCGATTGTTTCTCCAGAGTCCGCCCCAATTAAGCGTATCATTACAGATGCCCGCGATCGCGGGCAACTGATTGATGCTACCTACGGTCGTCGTACTCGTGCGGTGATCGTTACTGACTCTTCGCACGTTATTTTATCGGCGATTCAGCCAGAAACGGTAGCGCATCGCTTTGTGATTAGCAAAGACTCGCCAGCTAACAGTAACTAAGTCTAGCTCAAATCCAATGACAACTGGTAAACTAATTGTGTTGACCGGACCGAGTGGCGTGGGAAAAGGCACGTTAGTGCGATCGCTCTTGGCTCGTCATCCAGAATTATACCTTTCCATCTCCGCTACTACCCGAACACCCCGTCCGGGTGAAGTTGAGGGAAAAGATTATTATTTCCTCTCTCGCGAACAGTTTGAAGCCCTCATCCACTCTGATAATTTATTAGAGTGGGCTGAATATGCTGGCAATTATTACGGCACTCCGAAAGCTTCTGTAATCGAGCAAATTGAGCAAGGTGGGTTGGTTATTTTAGAGATTGAAGTAGTTGGCGCCAGACAAATTAAACAAACTTTCCTCGATGCCTTACTAATCTTTATTCTACCGCCCTCTGTCGAAGAATTAGAGCGTCGATTACGAGGTAGAGGGAAAGATTCCTCAGCAGCAATTGAAAAGCGTTTAAAACGCGCCGTAGAAGAACTTGCGGTGGCTGATGAATTTGATTTACAAGTGGTTAATGATAATTTTGAAGTCGCCCTTGAGGAGATTGAAACTGCTATTTTTGCAGTAAACAGCAAAAGTTAGCTTAATTCTTCAAAGTCTGAGATAAATTCAGTAGCGAACAAGCAAGCTTAATTTGGGGTGGCTATGTTAATTGAGAGCAACTTTTAGCGACATTCTTCGTCAAAGTAGATAACAGCGTATGATGTAGTTACTTCGATCCCAAATTGTGTTTAGAAATATCATCCTGAGAGGAAATAGTTTGTTTCACTCAGGACGATATTAAACTTTTAATTACAATTGGGGATTAGGAGTTGTTTTCTCAATTTTCGGGTGTAGCTTCCAGAAAAATCCATAATATTTTGATAGGAGTGAAGGCTTGTCTGTTTATCTTCATAAGAAAAAAGGAAAATCTGGCTTAATTGCTGTTAGCTTAGTTACTGGTATTGCTTTACCTATACTCAATTGTCTATCTGTTGGCGCTCAATTTCCTCCAAATTCGGTAACGAAAATTCCCGTTCCCCCAGAACCTATTTTAGTCCAAACAAATCTCACGACAACTGCGAGAGTTAACACTAATATTCCCAAAGGAACGAAAATTTTTGTTAATAAAAAAGATGCGGAAAAAATTGTCGTAGCAACTGATGAAACAGTAGCTTTAACTGTGAAAATAGAAAAAAGTGTTGTTAGTCCTTGGGGAACAACTTTATTACCCGCAGGAAGCGAAATTGTCGGAGAAATAACCCCTGCTAGTAGAGGTTCTCAATTTATCGCCAAAGAAATTATTATTGATGGTGAAAGTAGCCCAATTGAAGCTTATTCAGGAATAATTACCAACACAGAAAGAATTCGTCGCGGGGCTAATGCGGGTACAATTATTAAAGGTGCTTTGCTCGGTGGTGGTGCAGCCGCAGCGATCGCAGCTTTAACTGGCGATAGGGCGATCGCTACTGAAGAAATTCTGGGTGGAAGTGGGGTTGGTGCGATCGCGAGTTGGTTAATAGCAAAACGTTGGGTTGATGTTGTGGTCATCGATCCTCAGCAAGATTTAGACTTAACTCTCGCTACGGATCTCGCTGTTTCTGTTATTCCCGGTATTTAGGGGATTGGGGATTGGGTTCAGTGAACAGTTACCAGTTATCAGCGAACAGTTATCACTTAGCAGTTTATCAGACTATTCTCCCTTGTCTCCCTTGTCTCCCTTGTCTCCCTTGTCCCCCTTGTCCCCCTCCTCCCAATCCCCCAATCAACGCAGCATAACCGAAAGAATCAGCCGCTAATAATTTTTCTCCGGGATAGCTTGACAAAAGATCACAAACTGTGGTAATAAAATCATCGAGAGATAAAATTTCGGTGAGGGTTTCAAAGGCGATCGTCCACCAAAATTCCTTTTGCAGGTGAACTTGGGTAATTTCCAGATTACAATTTTGGTAGCGACGCTGCGATCGCTGTTTCTCCACCGCAATCCAAGTCTTTTTTTCCTTAACCGCAGCCGTTAGCAAACTTTCCAGGGAATCATCAACACAAGTCAATTTTACCCATTCCTCAGCTTTTCCTTGCGCTATTTCGCCAAAATCTTTTTCGCCTAACTCCGCCTTTCTCCATTTCACTTCTAAATTACCCTGACGAAGTTTAATACCTAGATTATCGCATCCCGGAGCAGATAAATACAAATCTGTGCGTTCTTCTGGCGATCCTAACCTATCCCCAGGACATTTTTCCTCAAACCAGTCTTTTACCTGATTTGGAAGCTTACCCTGCTTAAACCAGCGCATTTCCCACGTTGTCAGCATTAACTTTTCGCACTCATCTCTAAAAAGTCTGCCGCGATCGGCGATTGGTATTACTATAGCAGGCTTAAATTAGTTTCTTCATCCACAGGTAAAATTATTTCAAATGCAGTCCCCACATCTAATTGAGAATTAAATTGTAACTTACCTCCGTGTTTTTCGGTAACAATTTGATTACTAATTGCTAATCCTAATCCCGTACCTTTCCCCAAAGGTTTAGTTGTAAAAAAGTTTTCAAATATTTTTTCTTGAATTTCCAACGGAATTCCCGGTCCGTTATCAGCAATTTTAATTACTATCCATTTCTTGGCTTCATTTTCTAAACTGTTAGTAGTTATTATTATTTGCGGTTGCCAGTTTTTATCTGCTTCTAGTTGCTTATCCATCAAAGCATCGATAGCATTAGCAATAATATTCATGAACACCTGACTCAACAAGCCCGAATAGCCAAAGAAAGCTGGTAATTCACCATAATTTTTAATGACTTGAATGCCTTTTTTCAAATTATTATTTAAAATCAATAGCGTTCCATCAATTGATTCATGAATATCGAAGACTTGACGCTTCTTGTCATCCATACGAGAAAAGTTTCTGAAACTAGCGACTATTTGGGTTAGTTTTTCTGCACCGAGCTTCATACTTTGTAAAATCTTAGGTAAGTCTTCTAAGAGAAAATCCAGTTCTATTTCTGACTCTATTTCTTTTATTTTTGGTGGCTTTTGACTAAATTCTCGTTGGTAAGCAGCAACTAAACCGATCAAATCTTCACAATAATTACCTAAAAATTCTGAGTTACCATTAATACTGTTAACTGGATTTCTGATTTCGTGAGCAATTCCGGCAATCATGCGTCCTAAAGATGCCATTTTTTCAGTTTGTACTAAATGCGCTTGAGTCTTTTCATCTAATAAACGAGTAGTTAGTTCGTGAATATTTGATTGAGCGATTAATAATTGATGAATGTCTATTAATCTAAATACTTGCGGTTCTAATTGAACAACTATTGGTTCGTAAATTAATTCCGCATGACGTTGTAAAGCGAGTTTGGCTGCTTCAACAATTAATGTGTTACCCGAAAGAATTAATACGTCAGTGTGGGTAAAATCGTATAAAGAATTAAGTGGTCGTTTAAAAAATAATTCTATCCCATAAGGGCGGCTCATAATTTCTAAAAAATGTCGTCTGGAAATTATGCCCACAAAGCAGCGATTTCGAGTAAGAATTACTCCTGGTATTAAAGGATTAGTATTAAATCTATAAGCAACTTCTTTCCCTAATGAAGATAATTCTATTTGAAAATCATAGAGAGAAAGTTCTTGGAGAGTAGATTCTAAGGTTAGTTTTGAAGTTTTGGCTAAATATAGCTCCGGTGATTTGGGTTGAGACATATCAAAACTCAACATATCTTAATAAGAAGAAAAATAAGGTTTTTCTGGCTAGCTTTAGTTTACACTTTAGCACTAGCGCATTGATATTTGTTAATTGGAATATTAAAATTTTTACAAATCAAAAATATTTAATCCAATACTAATTCTTTTTTAACCTCAGCTTAACTATAAGAGTAAATTCACTTAACTCTGAAGCGAGAAAAAAAAGCTGAAGTAATTAAACTTAATTATTAATTTTCAAAGAAGGTGAATAAGCGATCGCACGATCGCGTCCGGTTTCTTTAGCTTGATAAAGAGCCAGATCTGCTACTTTAATAATAGTTTGGGGAGATTCTTCCCGGCTAGGAGTTAAGGTAGCAACGCCAATACTGAGGGTAACATAAGGATCACAACAAGAATCTCGGTGAGGTATTTTCAGTTGTTTAACTTGGGAGCAAATATTCTCAGCTATTTTCACAACACACTCTCTGTCGATTGTCGGTAAAACTACGGAAAATTCTTCACCACCATAACGGGCAACTAAAGACAAATCTCCAGGTATAATTTGGTTAACTGTAGCAGCAATAGTAGCAGCAACTTTCTTGAGACAATCATCTCCTGCTTGATGACCGTAAGTATCGTTAAAATTTTTAAAGCAATCGACATCACAGAGAATCAAAGAAAGTGGTTTTTGCTCTCTAGCTAGGGTTTGCCATTGTTGAGTTAAATATTCATCAAACCTACGTCGATTAGAGACTTCCGTGAGTCCATCTAAGGTAGCAAGACGTTGTAACTCTGAGTTAGCAGCTTCAAGTTCTTGATAAAGTTTAGTTAGTAACTTACTTGCCAATTCATGAATTTTCGATTGAGCGATTAATAACTGATGTACGTCTAATAAGTGATAATTTTGGGGAGCAATTTCCACGATAACTGGTTCGTAAAGTAATACTGGCGATCGCTGCAAAGCCTGTTGCGCTGCTTCGACAATTAAAGTATCGCCCGAAAAAATTAATATGTCAGTTTTGATAAAATTATATAAAGACTTGAGCGTGCGCTTCAAAAATAATTCTAGCCCATAAGGGCGGCTCATTCTTTCCAAAAAGCGTCTTCGGGAAATCATGCCGATTAACTGTCCGTCTTCAGTTAAAATTACTCCGGGCAATAAGGGATTTTCCTCAAATTCGCGAGCAACTTCTCGGCTGAGACAGAGAGATTCGATCTGAAAATCATAAAGATTTAGTTCACTTATGGTTGACTCTAAGCGCAAATAGTTATTACTCTCATCAAAAGAAAAAGTTTGAATGGAGACTCCAGGTGACACAACGAGATAAAGTAGTAGTAACACTCCGTCATCAACCAGTAGTTAGAAATCAAAATCGTTATATATTAACTGGGTATAACTCTAGTTGGTTGCGGAACTAATTCAAGATTAACTTAATCAGCTAGAGATACAATGTCTTCTGTAACACCAAAAATCACAAATACTCTTGAACTAGATCGCTCATGGATCGACTGTACAACGCCTTCACGCTTTTTTTGAGTTTATTAGTAGAAGCAATACCTTTTTTGCTGCTAGGGGTTTTGCTTTCCAGTGCGCTGCTATTATTTATCGACGAGCGCCAGTTAGTTAAGAATCTGCCCAAAAATCCGATTTTAGGGTCATTTATTGGTAGTTGTGTCGGCTTTTTGTTTCCTGTCTGCGAGTGTGGTAACGTACCGGTGGCAAGGCGACTGCTGATGCAGGGTGTTCCGACATCGGTAGCAATTGGCTTTTTACTCGCGGCACCAACGATTAATCCGATTGTAATTTGGTCAACTTGGGTAGCATTTAGAGATCGTCCAGAAATTGTTTTATTACGAATTGTCTTTTCGTTGAGTATTGCGACAATTATTGGTTGTATTTTTGCGGTGCAAAAAAATCCCGAACCGTTGCTACAACCTGCTTTGTGTAATCGCTTGCGCTATCTGATGACGCAAAAAGATCGCCAACCTTTGTGGGAAAAAAATGAAGCAGTGCCAGCTTTGTTGCAGTCTGGTACTTATATTCTCGGTCAATCGGGACAACCTTGGCAAAGTTCGGCCGCAATGCCGCTAAGTGGGTATCGTACTTCTACCAAGAAGAAAATTGACTCGAAAAAGTTGCGTTTGTTTTTGGACAATCTGGTACAAGAATTGCGAGAATTAGGAGGGATGTTAGTTATTGGTAGTGCGATCGCGGCTTCGATTCAGGTTTTTGTCCCTCGTGAAATTATTATCAGTCTTGGTCAAGGTCCGATCACTTCGATTCTTGCTATGATGCTCTTGGCGGCAGTGGTTTCGATTTGTTCGACAGTTGATTCGTTTTTTGCTCTTTCCTTCGCTTCAGTGTTTACCAGTGGTTCCCTGCTAGCGTTTCTCGTTTTTGGTCCGATGATCGATCTTAAAGCGATCGGTTTGATGTTTTCGATTTTTAAGCCGAGAATGATTATTTATCTGTTTGCGATCGCGGCGCAACTGACTTTCATTTTCACTCTGTCCTACAGCTATTTATTCTAATCTGCGCGGATGAGTTCCAAATCCAAAAGTATTCAATACAAGTACAAAGTTCTGTTTCCCTGGCTAGATATCTTTGCTTTCTTGGCTTGGGGCGTGTTATTGCTAAAATATTGGCTGACTGGTCAGCTACAATTACTGATTCACCCGAATTATTTTTGGTTAGTCTCAGTTACAGGAATCATTTTAGTAGCGATCGCCTCTTTGCGCGTTTGGCAACAGTTACAAGGACGGCGCAAACGTAGCTACGAACAAGATTTAGGCGAAGATGTGCGTCATATTACCTTATTTCCGCCTGGATTTAGTAGCACTTTACTACTTGTGGTAGCAATTTTAGGTTTATTGATTCCTCCAAAAATTTTAGCCAGCGATACCGCTTTACAACGAGGAATTACTGATTCTCTCTTGACAACTAGGGCGCAACCCCAATCTTTTACTGTCTCTATTCAACCAGAAGAGCGATCGCTTCTCGATTGGGTACGCACTCTCAACGCTTATCCGGAACCGGATGATTATTTTGGTCAAAAAGTGAATGTGAAGGGCTTCGTGGTTCATTCATATGCACTTCCGGAGCAATATCTTGTTATCTCTCGGTTTGTGATTACTTGTTGCGCGGTTGATGCTTATCCAGTGGGATTACCTGTGAAGTTATCTACTTCTCAAAGTGATTATCCTGTGGATACTTGGTTACAAGTTGAAGGTTCGATTATTACTGAAGAACTTGCTGATAAGCGTCAAGTTGTGATTGTTCCCACTTCGATTGAGAAAATTCCTACTCCGAGAGATCCTTATGAATTTTAAGGGATTAGTGATTGGGGACTGGGGAGGAGGGGATTGGTGATTGGGGAGGAGGGGATTGGGGATTGGGGAGGAGGGGACTGGTGATTGGGAGGATCTCTCTGATGTAGAGACGTTGCATGGAACGTCTCTACAATTGGTAAATGTGGATACTTGCTAATTAATATATGAAGAAAAAAACAAGCAACAAATTCTGGCAACAGCCGATTGACCGTGTAGCGATCGCGCTAATGTTGGCTTTGGGGGTAATTATTAGTTTCCTGGTTTTAGTGGTGGAACCTACGGGACCCCACGTACGCGATTTTAGCTGGTCAGGTAAAACTATCGGTGCTAATGATACTGGCTTTCTGATGACTTTTAGCCGTCCGATGGATCGAGATAGCGTCGAAAATAATCTCAAAATCGATCCT
Organism: Oscillatoria salina IIICB1; assembly: GCF_020144665.1. Taxonomy (NCBI): domain Bacteria; kingdom Bacillati; phylum Cyanobacteriota; class Cyanophyceae; order Oscillatoriales; family Oscillatoriaceae; genus Oscillatoria; species Oscillatoria salina. The sequence goes on from NZ_JAAHBQ010000078.1 coordinate 10,919, forward strand.
TTTCTGCCCGGAAAATTTAGCTGGGCGGGACTAAGAATGGCTTATACTCTTACTTATCCTGCACCCTATGGCGCTCAATATCAAGTTAGTTTAGAAGGTGCGAGAGAACGCTTTCAAGAAGAAGATTATCAAGGTAAACCCTTGCAACCATTTACGGGAAATTTTATCACCCGCGATCGCGCGATCGCTTATATTGGTGTTGAAGGTGATGAAATTGGTCGATTAGTTCTCTTTGACTTGACAAAACAACAAAAAAGTGTTCTAACTCCACCCAATTTGGTAGTAACAGAATTTATTCCTTATCCGAATCGAGAAAAGATTTTGTTTGCGGCTGCGGACCCTACAACCGAACAAGAAGGCTTACAAGAAGAAAAACTTTATACTGTCACCACAGGGATTAATTATCAATCTTCAGACAAAGAAATTAATCATGATTTAGCAGGTAAAATTGAGCTAATTTTAGATAATCAAGATTACCAAAATCTTAAATTCGATTTATCCAGAGACGGCAAAACAATTGTTGTCAGACGAGTAAATCGTAATAATCCGGCTGAATTTGGTTTGTGGTTCATCAAAGAAAATGCCGAACCACAACCGTTAAACAACCAACCCGGAGGCGATTTCATCATTGTACCAGATAGTAAGAGTATAGCGATCGCCCAAGGTGAAGGTGTAGCAATTTTGCCTTTAGAAGCGGATGCGAAACCCATTGATTTTCTCTCTCAGTATGGCAGAGTTCTCGCTTTTTCCAGAGATGGTAGAGCCGCAGCAATGGTTAACTTTAACACTCAAGACCCTGAATTGCGCTATCAGCGATCGATTTATCTGGTAACTAATCAAGGAACAGAAAAAAAAGTCCTCGACACCAACGGCTCAATTCTTGACTGTCAATTCGATCCTAGTGCAACCAACTTATTTTGCTTGCTTACCGATCTAACCACCGAAACCAACTTATACATCGAACAACCCTATTTAGCAGTAATTAATCTGCAAACCAATCAACTCATTCGTCTTGCGAAATTACCCCAACAAATCGATCTGCAAATGAGTTTAGCCCCAGACGGATTAGGCATACTTTTAGATCGAGTAATTCCTAACCCCGATCCTTCTGCACCCGGAGGAATATTAAGAACAAATTCCGGGGAATCGATTGCTACGAGTAAACTTTGGTTACTATTACTTTCCTCACCTCAATCCCCAGATCCTGCTACAGCCCGACTCGAAGAATTACCCTTACCAGGTTGGAACCCGCGTTGGTTGCCTTAATTATGTATGTTGTTCGTAATCTTCAGACGATTCAGGATCGAGTTGCCAACGATTTTCATCTCGTCTTTCTAACTTATCTGCGGTTTGTACGGGTTCTTTTTCCGCCGAGGAAATACCCATCGCCGATTGCATTTCTTCAGTTACATTTTGACCTGGAGTTGAAGCAAGTCCGCCCACCGCTTCATCTCCTGTAACCTTAGCTTGATACTGGTTAGCATCGAGATCTCCAGCAGTTACCTCACCACCAGAAGCCATTCTGGTTGTCGCCTCAGCGATCGTTTTACCGCCGCCAGTATTGCGAGAAGTCACGCCCGGTAAAGTATCATCTCGATCGCTTGCCGTCGTGCTAACCTCAACTGGAGGCATTTTATCTTCCGCTTGCATATCTTTAAAAGCTTCTTGCTTGGGTTTATTTGCCATAATATTTGCTCCTGTATGAAATTTTTGCTCAATATTGCTGCGTTCGCAAACATGAGATTGCTTGTAGCATCTCCCCCGATACCATAGCGCGATCGCTCTACTCAGTGTCTCTCACTAAAGAGCGAAAATTAACTAATTTCACTTTTGCGTCTGCACTACTACCAAAAAATTAGGTGAGTAAACCCGATCGCCAGCGATCGCATTCTTTTGTAGACTGGGAGAGTAAGTCATCTTTGCCGCGATCGTAGCCGCTCATTTTCCCTCTATGAAAACATTATTGACGCTTTTTAGTCAGGAACGCAGCGAACTAAAATTACAAATAGAACAAACAACTAGCCCCGAACAAGTCGTTCAATTAGTACAAAATCGACTCGATAATCTGGAAAAAAACTATATTGGTGAACTAAATATCGCCCAAGTACGTCTAGCTGGTTTTTTCCTCGACGCGTTACGTCAGTCGGTAGCAACTTTAGCCGCAGCGAAGGAGAAAAAGCGAGAATTAGAATCCAATCAAAAGAGACAATATTCCCCGAAAAAGATCGCCCTGAAAGTAGTCCAAGGACTAATTTGTTTAGGAATTTTGGATTCATTACTGAGTCGGACTGCTGCTGCCGCTTGGATGGGAGTCTTGCTGGTGTCTCTGCTGGTCGGACTTGAAGTTTTGTTCCAATTCGACCGAAATAACCAAAACGATGCCTCTACGAAGCTTCTAGAGCCGTCTCCGGTGCAAATTGATAGTCAACTGGTATTGGATAACTTGGCAGATGCGTTGCAGACAATCGATTTAGCGGTAACGAGAGTAGAAAACACTCAGCAACATCTCGACTCTAATGGTATCGAACAGTTGCCAGAATTATTGAATTTACTGCAAAGATTAGTTGGTGCATCATTGCTAGAAAAACCGCAAATGGCGCTACAACTAACAAAACTCATTCCCCAAGTCTTAATCGAACAAGGAATTAGCGTGCAAATGTATCAACAAAATAGCGATCGCCTTTTCTTTGATTTTGAGCCAAGTATTGACCCTACTACTCAAGATTACATCACGATCGCCCCCGCTTTGTTAAAAGGCGATCGCTTGTTGCGTCGGGGTAGAGTTATTGAACCAGCTTATTCTCAAGCGAAAGAATAAATTCATTAGCAAACTTAAAGTTTAGATGAGTAATTTTCAGGAAGTAAATTTCCAGCCAAATTACTTTTAATTAAAACTTATATCAATTAAAAATATCATGGAAATTGTCGAAATAATTGGCTTCGATCTGGGACACGGAGAAACTGCTATTGCCAAAGCGAGAGTGGAAAGTATCGAACCTCCAGAAATGCTGGAAGTTAACAATAAAAAAGTGCAAATTACCGCCCTTGGTTGGCATCCGGATCTCGGTTATTTAGTCGGAGAACAAGCCTTAATTCAAGTTGGCGTTACCCAAATAGAAATTGCTTTCAAACAAAAACCTAACGCCGATTTACATTACCGCAAAACTATTCAGAATTTTCTCGAAACCTACTACAATTTGCTGAAAAAAAGTAAACAAATTGAAGGGGGGGAGAATAGCCACTTTTTCGTCGGGTGTCCTTCCGGATGGTCCCTCAGCGATCGCCAAAATTATCAAACTCTCCTCAAAGAAACAGGTATTCCTTTATTAAACGTCGTACCCGAATCTAGAGCGGCTTTTATGCACGCCAGAGAAGCAGGTAAACTAGGTTACGACTCCCTCAAATCGGCAGTATTAATTATCGATATTGGTTCTTCAACCACCGACTTTACCTTAGTCAAAAGTTTACACGAAATTCCTCTGGATTTTGGTAGCAATCACCTCGGTGCATCTTTAATCGATAAAGCTATTTTTAACCACACTCTTGCTAACCATGAAGATTGCGAATTACTCACAAAAGTATTCCAGCAATATCCCCATCATTTAGCACGTTGTGAAATTGCAGCCCGCAAAGCCAAAGAAGATTATTTCTCGAACGAAAAATTATACACCGGACAAAACTTTGCCCGTGGTTTCGAGTCAATTAACGAACAAATTTACTTTGTTCCTCAAGTAAATCAAACAGTCATGAAAGAGCTTTTAAACCAACCTTTACCTGAACTAGAAAACAAAAGTTGGCTCGAAGCATTCCAAGAATCAGTAAGTGAAGCCAAAGAAACCCTCAAAGATCGAGGAATTATCCCCAAAGTTGTCCTTATGACAGGCGGTGCATCTCGAATGCAATTTACCCGTCAAATTTGCCAAGAAATGTTTCCCGAACCCAATACTCAAGTGCGTCCAGATCCCGAACCAGAACGCTGTATCGCTCTAGGTTTAGCCCGAGTCGGACGTTGGGATTTACGTGCAACTGAATTCAAAAAAGAAGTCAACAAAAAACTAGATTCTCAAAAGCTAAAAGAACTAATTTCTCGACATATTCCCGAGTTAATTCAACTATTAGCTCAACCTCTCTCAGAAACATTAATCGAAAACGCCATCAAACCAAGTTTAAAAGACTGGCGCAACAACAAAATTCGCACCTTAGCAAACCTCGAAACAAAAATGAAAGAGCAAGCCGAAGAATTAATTGTTAGCGACAAAGTTCGCCAAGTTATCAGAAATCAATCAATCGCTTGGTTTAACAGTAAAATTCAACCAGAATTAGCTCAAGAAACTGACCCCATTTGTCGGAAATATCAAATTCCTAGAAGTAGCTTGCGCTTTGAAGAAGGTATCAACCCGGCTGTAGTTAATCCAGAGTTATCTCTCGGAGATACAATTCTTGCCGATACTGTCGCTTTAATCGTTAATATTGTCATTGGTAGTGGCACAGTTGGCAGCTTAATTACTCTTATTTTAACCGGACATTTCACTTGGCCCATCGTCTTAGTTTATGGCGTTTCTGTACTAGCTGCGGGAGTGGAAATAACTCGCAGTAAAACCCAAGCAGCAATCAAAGAAAAATTAGATGTTCCTAGTTGGAGTCGTCGAGTTATTTTAGGCGATAATAAAATTGACTCAATTTGCGACCAAGCTAAACCGGAATTAGAGAATGTTTTCCGACAACAATTGACCGAAAATCAAGAAGTTTTCGACGAACTAATTGCCAAAGTTGGGCAAGAATTGAAGAAAGCTTTGAATGCAAAAGCAGAAGAAGCTGTAATATTGATACAATAAAAACTAGCTATCAGAAGAGAATTTGGAAGCTATAAAAAGCTAATATGGCGGTGCAAAATCAAGACAATTAAAATACCTGCTAATTATTTTATTTTAAAGGGAGGCTATTGAATAGCTAGCAAGTAGTTTTGCACGTACAGTTTAATTAACTTATCTTTTTTTGCTGAACTGACTGAATTTAGGAGCTTTATTTTTTATGGATGAATACTCAATCGAAACAAGAAGCAAAAACATATTTAACTCAAAAACGAGAGAATATTTCGATGAAGTGTTCAGTTCCTACCAAGCTGGAAATTATCGTTCAGCAGTAGTAATGCTTTGGTCAGTTGTAGTCTGTGACTTGTTATTTAAACTTGAATATCTAATTGATATGTGTAACGATGAAGAAGCTAGGAGAATTTTAGAAGAATTATCTAAGTTCCAAGAAAGAAATACTAATTCATCACAGTGGGAACTTGAACTCATCAAGCTGGTTAAGGATAAAATTAAATTTTTAGATATATCTGAATACGAAAATTTAGTTCACTTACAGAAACAAAGGCATTTATCCGCTCATCCGATAATTAATGGAAAGAAAGAGTTGTACAGACCTAATAAAGATACTGTTAGAGCTTTAATTCGTAATACTTTAGATGCTGTACTTATTAAGCCACCAATTTATACAAAAAAAATATTTGATGAATTTATCAACGATATATCTGAGGCTGAACCATTGCTAATTGATGATCAAAAGCTAAATACTTATCTTGAGAGTAAGTATTTTTCTAGGATGTCTACAGAGGTCGAATCGAAAATATTTAGAAGTCTTTGGAAGTTGGTCTTTAAATTAACAAATGAAGAATGTAATCAAAACCGTGAGATAAATTATCGTGCTTTAAAACTAATATCTAGTCGCAATAAAAGCACGGTTGTCAGTTGGGTAAACTCAGAAAAAGATTACTATAGTAGTATTGCCCTAAATGGTAAGCCAGTCCAATTTTTAGTTTGCTTTCTTTCTCAGTGGTCAAAATTATACGAATTATTTACAAAAGATGCTAAGATCATAATAGAAAATTGTATTAAATCTCAAACTAAGTCTCGTTGTTTAGGCTGGTTTATAAAGCCCAATCTCGACACTCATTATAAAGATTTACTTGAATGGATAGAAAGTAGTGATAATCTTAATTTGGAAAAAGACACTTTTAGAGAAATAATTTTAATTTCTGACACCCTTGAATGGGAATTACGGGTCAATAATTTAGCAAGTTATTACTATTGTAAGAGTCTAACTTACGATGATGCTGATAAACGTTTTAAGCAAGCCCTGGAACCTTTGATTAGTAAATATAACAAAGAAAATTTACTTGTTCTCTTAGAAAGAATAGAATTAAACAAGCAGGTTTATGAAAGACGTTCTGCTAAAGAAGACCATAAAGTAGTTAAATTAAGATGTGATGAAGTTTTTGGTAAAAATTATAACTACCAAAAGTTTCCTAATTTCCAAAATTCGTTGAGCTAATGTTGTGCTAATTTATTTAATTATAGCCTTTTTAGAAATCTAATAAGTCATAACTGTCTTGAAGCGATAATAACTTTTTTCTGGCTTCGCCGGCGTTGTCGGCTAAATCGGCAAATTGAACGAAACGCTTGATTTCTTTACGCAACAAATTACGTTCAATTTCCCAGGTATCTCGGTCTAATTTTGGGGGCATGACAATCATATCAAATAAGGTTGCTCTTTGTTTCCCTGGATGGGGGCGTAAAATTCGACCGCGACGTTGAATAAATTGCCGAGGATTGCCTGTACTTGCTAAAATTACTGCGTTTTGAATTGCGGGAATATCGACACCTTCATCTAAGCAGCGAATTGCTACTAAACCTTGCAATTCTCCTCTTTCAAATTGTTGTCGCATGGCTTCTCTTTGGTGAAGGGGAGTTTCGGCGGTATAAGTATTAATTCGATAGCCTAATTCTGCGCCTAAAATACGGGCGACTGCTGTTAATTGGCGGTTGTCCTGATTGTCTTTATGTTTCTCGGTTTTTGAGTTAGAATTAGAGGTAGAATCGACAGAACCATCGCCACAATAAAATAAAGTATGGGTGGTATGAAGGCGCTTTTTCATCAATTCTCGTAAGGCGAGTAATTTGTTACTGGCTGCACCGATGAGACGCGATCGCTGCATCAATAATGAGGTTAATGTATAATTAGTTACTAAATCTGGATTCTCTGCTAGCGCCCAACCAATTCTTTTGGTTAATTTCGCATAAGCATAACTTTCGGCTTCTGTCAAGTTAACTAAAACTGGATAATAGAAATAACGAACTAATGCCCCGACTTTAATCGCATCTGCTAAGGTAAATTCGGGCTGTAAAACGTTACCAAAATAACTCAATAAACAATCTGTACCTTCGTCGTCATAATACCTTTCCGGAGTTGCAGAAAGGGCGAGACGTAAGCCAATATTGCGAGGCAAACTTTCTTCTAAACGCGGCGCACCCAAATTATGTGCTTCGTCGCCAATTATCAAAGTTTTCGGGGGGAAAAACTTTAATTGTGATTGAAAACCTTCATTAATTAAACTCGAATTCGTCGTAATTACCGTGAGAAATTTTTGCTGACCTGCATGAATATGATATAATGCTTGAGAAAGCTGACTTTGCCAGTTATAAACACTTTCAAAAGCTAAAATAGGTTCTAAATTAAACCTCTCACATTCCCGCGCCCATTGTGTTACTAAATGGCGATAAGGACAAATTATTAAAAGAACCTGTAAATTAATTTTATTATAGAGTTCAGTAGCGATCGCCAATGCCGCGATCGTCTTACCGCTACCCGTCGCCATTTTCAGCGTACCTCGTCCCCGATTTGCCAACCAACTCTTGACAGCTTGACGCTGATATGTTCTCAATTCTAGATTGGCTGGAAATTGGGGACAACCCAGAAAAAGAGAAGACGACAAATAACCACTATGCAACTCTCCAACTCGGTAACTAGAAATTCCGCGATCGTACTCATAGACTAACCTTTCCCAAGGAATAGCCAAAAAATCGTCTTCATTCTCAGCTTCAACAAAATATGTCCCCATCTGCAAATCTTAGTAATGCAACCATAATTAGAGTGTAACTCCAATCTGAATTATCAATATCTCTTAGCAAGAAATAATTGGCATTTAGGAAAGATCTCTTGGTTCCCAAACAAACTCACCGTTTTTATTAATATAACCAAATTTAGTACCAATTTTCACTCTTGCCAAGCCATTCTCAAAATCCCAACCCCAATCAAATTGAGGCGAAATCACCATCTTTCCAGTTGTATCAATATAACCAACTTTATTATCCACCAAAACCATCGCCAGTTCCTCATGAAAATCCTCAGCTAAATCAAATTGAGGCGAAATCACCATCTTTCCCGACGGATCGATAAAACCGAACTTATTACCAACTTTTACTCTTGCTAAACCGGTAAAAAAATCTCCCGCTAACTCAAACTGAGAAGGAATTACCATTTGTCCAGCTTGATTAATTCCGCCAAACTTTTCTCCTTGGGCTACCCAAGCTAACCCATTAGAAAAGCCAAAACCAGAGTCAAACTGACTGGGAATAACTACTTGTCCGGAAGTATTAATATAACCTACTTTATTTCCTATGCTAACTGCTGCTAACCCCTCAGAAAAATCCATTGCCTGATTGTATCTTGTCGGGACAACAAGTTGACCTGTTTTATCAATAAAACCATACTTGCCATTATTACTAACTCTCGCCCTACCATTAGAGAAATTCCAACCAAAATCAAAACGAGGAGAAATAACCACTTTACCAGCAGGATCGATATAACCTACTTTGCTATTTATTCTCACCATCGCCAATCCTTCAGAAAAATCTTCGGCGTTACTATATTGGGGCGCAATAACCATTTTTCCTTGAGTATTGATATAGCCAAACTTATCGTTAACTTTTACCCGCGCTAGCCCATTAGAAAAGTTTCTCGCCCGCTCAAATTGAGGCGGAATAATTACCTTTCCGGCGGCATCAATATAACCAGCTCGATCGTTTTCCCAAATTAAAAATAGCTTAATTTCTGCTTGACTTTGGGCTATTATTGTGCTTGTAGCTTGAGCAAAAGCTAGTTGATGAATAGTAGTAATTCCAGCAAAAATAGCTAGAGAGAAAAAGAATTGTCTTGATTGGTTCATGAGAGAGATAGTCCCAGAAAATAAGTTATTTCTAGACTATATCTAGCAATAGCGTTCAGACAATAAACCCCAAAAAGTTTTGCTAACTCTTTGGGGTTTAGTTATACCAGTTACTGAAACCTAGTCAAAATAAAGCACTGACTACGAAGACTTTACTCTTCTTCCTGAGTTGCAGTTGCTTCCGGTTCAGATTCCGACTCAGCTTCAGTAGTAGTGGTTTCCGGTTCAGATTCCGACTCAGCTTCAGTAGTAGTGGTTTCCGGTTCAGATTCCGATTCAACTTCAGTAGTAGTGGTTTCCGGTTCAGATTCCGACTCAGCTTCAGTAGTAGTGGTTTCCGGTTCAGATTCCGACTCAGCTTCAGTAGTAGTGGTTTCCGGTTCAGTTTTCGACTCACTAGCTGGTGCTGGTGCTGGTGCTGGTGCTGGTGCTGGTGCTGGTGCTGGCTGGGGTTGTGGTTCTGGTTCTGGGATGATATCGCTAGGTTTACCTTCTCTCAATTTGAGAGTTAAGTAACGAATTACATCATCGCTGAGGCGCATATCTCGTTCGAGGGGGGCAATAGTAGCGCCCTCAGCGAGATAATTCATTTGGACGTAAATACCATCTTGGTGTTTACCAATTTCGTAAGCCAAACGGCGTTTACCAAGAACTTTAATATCGATCTCCCGTGCGCCCCGTTCTGTAATAAGATCGCGATATTTACCAACTATCTGTTGCTGCTGGTCTTCAGAAAGATTAGGACGCACGATGTACATTGTTTCGTAACTATTCACGAGTTATTCTCCTTATGGACGATATGGCTTCTTTCTGCGTGGCTAGAGGTCAAAGACTGTTTGCTAGCTATCAACATCAAAAAGAAGCAAGGATTTAAAATCTTACTACCACTGTGTACCTTAATGCTAGTCACTAGGGTAGCTTGGCACTGACAAACAATTCAAACCCTATTTTTTTTTGCAAGCTCAAATTGAACATAACCTGCTATGGCGCAACGTTACGTCCGTATTAAAACCAACCTTGGACAAGTGTACTACGGCTTATTGCAACTTAGCCGTAGCGTGCAAGTTCTCGATGCTCCACCTTGGTTAGGGGGACAACCTACCGATTTGGAGTTAGAACCTGACGATTATCTAATTTTGGCTCCCTGCGCTCCTTCTAAAATTATCGCTGTTGGGAAAAATTATGCCAACCATGCGGCGGAAATGGGAGGTGATGTACCCACCGAACCAATTTTGTTTCTGAAACCGCCGACAGCGATTACTAGCGATGGGAAAGAGATTTACTATCCCTCGCAGTCAGAAAGAGTTGATTATGAGGGAGAGTTAGCCTTAATCATTGGCGATCGCGCTCATAATTTTACTAGCGAACAAGCTCGCAGTACCATTTGGGGTTATACTATTGCCAACGATGTTACTGCCCGCGATTTACAAAGAAAAGATTCCCAATGGACGAGAGCGAAAGGCTTTGACAGTTTTTGTCCTCTCGGTCCGTGGATTGTCCGGGAATTAAGTGCTGGAGCGAGGCTACAGACTTTTATCAATGATGAACCCTTACCCAGACAGTCAGCATCAATCTCGGAAATGGCATTTTCCCCAGAATTTATTGTCTCCTATATTTCGGGTATTATGACTTTACTCCCAGGAGATATCATTTTAACGGGAACCCCAGCCGGAGTTGGAGAGATGCGAATTGGCGATCGCGTGCGTGTGGAAATCGAAGGCATTGGTAGCTTAGAAAATCAACTGGTATCGCCTCCACTTATCACTTAGATCCTTTGGTGCGAAACTCTACTTTTCTTTATTGCTCCTCACATTTTTTCTTTTTAGCGCACTTGAGAATAAACTGCCTCTGATAGTTGGGGAATTTCTGCGTAATGTCCCCGCAGTGACTGAACTATCGAGTAACCGCAAGCAGCTAAGGTTCCTAAAAAGATTACATTATACAGAGTTTCAACCAGTAAAGTTCCTTGTAGCCCTCTACCAATCACACTCAGTACCAAACCAATCAAAAACAAAAGAATATCTATTAAAATCGCTTGCATTGTATTGAAACGAATAAAATGACTGATTCGTTCGTTTCTCACTACTGCTAAGAACAAGACAAAGAAAATGATTAGTCCTGCAAACGGACCTAAAATAGAGTAAATAAACGCTAAAGGTAGAAGTGGTATTTGGATAATTTCCAGGATGGGAAACTCTCGGATGAGATAGACACCAAAAGGAAAAACATAAAATAAAGGAATTAAGTAAACAAGCGCTCCGAAAATGCGGTCTTTAATATCTGTTGAACCACGCCAAGTCATTGTTTTTTCTCCTTGAGGACATGAGCAAGCAGTTTGGCGATCGCTAAGGGCGCTGGCGAAGAAAGCGCCAATCGCTCCATTCCACGATAGCGCAATCGCGACTTTTCTTTTCACTGCTCTAGAATCAAAGTTGCCCAAATTTTTGATTTATTTGATTTAGCTATGGCGCTAACATAAACCTTGCGTCTGTTTTACTCAATATCCGCCAAGCGAAAACCCATCTGACACTCATACAAATCTGGTTGCTTGGATCTAGTATCGATCTCGCATCCTGCTAGGCGCAAAGCACGCCCACAACCTAGTTTACCTTGATGCCATCGAGGTAAACCGCTTTGGGATGCCATTAAGCAACCTTGACAAACTTGCTGTGGGGAAAGAATTTGTTCGTCTGCGAGTATGACTAACATATTACCCCTCCGGTAGATATCTTATGTAGTTAAATTCATTCTAGTTGGAGATTTCGGTTCTGAGTAAAATCTGGTACATAGTGTAACTTGTATCCCGCGAGCGAGTAGCAGTATTTACCACTCCTCAGTCCCCAATCCCTGTTAAGATAGTTGATTTGGGGAAGTATTTCGGCTGAGTCTTCTAGTTGCTATTGATGCTTCTCAAATCACTAAACTCGCAAACGATAATTAATATGGCTCAAACTAATTTAGATTTTCTATCTCAAACAGATCCAGAAGTAGCAGCAACGATCGCTCGCGAATTACAACGCCAACGGGATCATCTAGAATTAATTGCTAGCGAAAATTTTACTTCCGCAGCAGTGTTAGCAGCACAAGGTTCGGTATTAACTAATAAGTATGCTGAAGGTTTGCCAGGTAAGCGCTACTATGGCGGCTGTGAATTTATCGATCGCGTAGAAGAAATGGCGATCGCCCGCGCTAAAAATTTGTTTGGGGCAGCGATGGCTAATGTTCAGCCTCATTCAGGGGCGCAAGCGAATTTCGCGGTCTTCTTGGCGCTGTTAGAGCCAGGAGACACAATTATGGGAATGGATTTATCCCACGGCGGACACCTCACTCATGGTTCGCCTGTGAATGTTTCCGGTAAGTGGTTTAAAGTTGTTCAGTATGGCGTTAAGAAAGAAACTGAACGCCTCGACTTTGACCAAATTCGCGATCTAGCACGCCAAGAACGCCCGAAACTAATTATTTGTGGTTATTCGGCTTATCCACGGATTATTGAATTTGAGAAATTTCGCGCGATCGCTGATGAAGTTGGTGCTTATTTACTAGCCGATATCGCTCACATTGCTGGTTTAGTCGCTACAGGACTTCATCCTAACCCAGTACCTGAGTGCGATGTGGTAACAACTACTACTCACAAAACTTTGCGCGGACCTCGTGGTGGTTTAATTCTCACTCGCGACCCCGAATTAGGTAAAAAATTAAATAAAGCTGTTTTCCCCGGTACTCAAGGTGGTCCCTTAGAACACGTTATTGCCGCGAAAGCAGTAGCTTTTGGCGAAGCACTCAAACCCGAATTTAAAGCTTATTCGGCGGCAGTAATCGAAAATGCTCAAGCTTTGGCGACGGGCTTACAAAAACGGGGTTTAAAGATTGTTTCTGACGGTACAGACAATCATCTGTTGCTGCTAGACTTGCGTAGCATCAAAATGACAGGAAAGCTTGCCGATAAATTAGTGAGCGAAGTTAATATTACTGCGAATAAAAATACCGTACCCTTCGATCCCGAATCGCCCTTTGTGACTAGCGGATTGCGTCTAGGTTCCCCTGCAATGACCACTCGAGGCATGGGAACGAGCGAATTTGACGAAATTGCCCAAATCATTGCCGATCGCCTCTTAAACCCAGAAGACCAAACTGTAGCCAACGACTGTCGCCGTCGGGTTGCAGCTTTATGCGAGAAATTCCCACTCTATCCTCATTTGCAAATTCCCGTTCCAGCGATCGCGTAGAAGGGATTAGGGATTGGGGATTGGGAACTGGGTATTGGGGAATTGGGAGAGAGGGAAGACAAGGAAGAGGGGAAAGACAAGGGAGACAAGGAGGAGAGGGAAGTTATATTACTTAGAAACCAGTTACCCAATACCCAGTCACCAGTCCCCAGTCCCCAGTCACCAGTCCCTACCCTAGTCCCCAGTCCCCAATCCCCAATCCCCAATTATCGTAAAGCGAGCAATTCTGCTTGTAGCAAAAAACTAACACCCAATAGGAAAAAAGCACGTTTAATAGCGATCGCTTGAGACTGCTTTAGACTAAAGTGGTGTAGTCTCTTTTGAGTCAACCGTTCTTTCTAGACCGACAATTGGTGATGCCTGCCCAGTTGTACCATATAATTGCATTCCTCGTCTCCATGACCGTTGTCTTATGGAGTACGCCAGTAGTAAAAACCCTAGGATTAAAAAGTGGACGCGTAGATCGACCTGGCGATCGCAAAGTCCACAAACGCCCAATGGTTCGTTTGGGAGGTGTCTCGATTTTCGCTGGCACTTTGACAGCCCTAGCGATCGTTTGGTGGCTAGGAGGCTTTGAAACTGTTTCCCCAGAAAAAGAATTGGAAGTTTGGGGCGTTACCCTCGGAGGGATCGCCTTTTTCCTGATTGGACTTGCTGACGATTTATTCAATCTCACTCCTACTTCCCGCTTGATTATGCAAACGGGTGTTGCTTCCCTCGCTTGGTGGCTGGGAGAGGTCAGAATTGAGTTTCTTTCGGTTCCTTTTGATGGCTTAGTTCATCTGAGTTGGTTGAGTCTTCCTGTCACCGTATTTTGGTTGGTGGGTATGGTTAATGCGATCAACTGGATTGATGGTTTGGATGGCTTGGCTGCTGGTGTTTCCGGTATTGCGGCGGTAGTAATGCTGATTGTTACTTTGTTTATGCAGCAACCTGCTGCCGCGATGATTGCCGCAGCGATCGCTGGCGGTGCATTGGGCTTTTTGCGCTATAACTTTAATCCCGCAGAAATTTTTATGGGGGATGGTGGCGCTTATTTTCTGGGCTTTACTCTTGCTGGTGTCGGCGCAATTGGTTTAGTGAAAACTACCGCAGTTACGGCTGTATTGCTTCCTTATTTAATCTTGGCAGTACCAATTTTAGATATGTCAGCAGTGATTGTTTCTCGCCTCAGTAATGGTAAATCTCCTTTTTCGGCTGATAAGCGCCACTTACACCACCGTTTGTTGAAAGCAGGAATTTCTCAACGTTTAGCGGTTTTGTTTATTTATGCTCTCACTCTTTGGGTTGGTAGTTTAGCCTTGGCTTTTTCTAATTTTCCCAGTGGTGGAGCTTATGCACTCGGCGCGACAATGTTACTGTTTTATGTCGGTTGGCAAGTCTGGCGGATCGCTCGGATTAGAAATTAGTTTTTCGGTGGTAGTTGGTAGTCTGTGG